>JACRMQ010000001.1 GCA_016214905.1 Ignavibacteriales bacterium
GAACAAGAAGCCGGTTCATACCAGATGGAATGGAATGCCGTAGATGCACACAATCAGGTTGTGCCTACTGGTATCTACTTCGTCCGTATGACTGCCGATAACTTCTCTGCTGTTCAAAAAATTATGCTGATGAAGTAAAATATTTCATCATATCATTAAGCCTGAACATTAAATGGTTCAGGCTTTTTTATTTCCCAAATAATTTCTACGTATATTTTAATTAAACAATATGACTAAGAAATTATTCGATATAAATAAAGCAATCGCCCTTGCACCGATGGAGAAAGTCACAGATATATCTTTCCGACTATTATGTAAAAAATTCGGCGCCGACATCGTTTACACGGAATTTATTAATTCAGAAGGATTAATCCGCAATTCGGCTAAAGCCAAAAAGAAAATGACATTTTTCCCGGAAGAACGACCTATCGGTATTCAATTGTATGGTGCTTTAGATTCTTCTATGGAACAAGCGGCGAAACTTGCCGAAGAACTTCAACCAGACTTGATAGATATCAATGCCGGGTGCTGGGTCCGAAATGTAGTCGGACATGGCGCTGGAGCCGGTTTACTTAAGGATTTAAAAAATCTTTACAAGATCGTGAACACTGTTGTAAAGGCAGTTGACTTGCCGGTTACAGTAAAAACGCGACTCGGTTGGGATGAAAAATCGATTGAAATTATTGAAACCGTAAAAATCATTCAGGATGCAGGTGCACAGGCAGTTACAATCCATTGCCGTACTCGATCACAAGGGCACGACGGTTCTCCCGATTACAACTGGATCTCATCAGTTAAAGATGTTGTATCAATTCCAATTATCGTTAATGGAGGAATTACAACCCCACAAATCGCAAATCAGGTTTTTGAATCCACACGTTGCGATGGCATCATGATTGCGCGTGGAGCGATCAACAATCCTTTTATCTTCAAAGAGATAAAATATTTTATGGAAAATGGGACTTTATTGCCACCTCCCTCCCTATCCGAAAGAGTAAATCTTCTAATTGAACATTTAAATTATTCAGTCGAGTTTAAAGGAGAACGACGAGCATGCTTAGAAATCCGCAAACACTACAGTGGCTATCTTCGCGATGCACCGAACATTTCGAAACTTAGGATGAAATTGATGGAATTCACCGAAGCACCACCTATTATCGATAAATTGCTTGAGTATCAAAATCAAGGATTCCATTTGGATGAATTCAATAATTAAACACTTTAGAGATAGAATAATAATTTGTAACATAGATTAACTTCAATCGTAAATCAGATATACAATAAATCCCGAACAATCTATTATCATTCAATAAATATTTTTTAGAAAGAGATTTTATAAAATGCGAAATTTATTTGGAGGATTGGTCTTAATAACATTCGGTACCCTTTTCCTTCTCGATAATTTAGACGTTGCCGATTTCGGAGAAATCATAGGCAATTACTGGCCATTGATTTTGATATTTTGGGGCGCGAGTATTTTAATCAACCCGGGGAAAAAACGATCGTCAACTACTCAAATTAATAATTCTGTTGTCAATCAACAATATTCATCAGATATTATTCATCAATCGAATGTCTTCGGCGATGTGAATTCTCAAATATCATCTACAAATTTTAAAGGAGGATCTATTTCGACTGTTTTCGGGGATTGCTCGGTTGATCTGACAAGTGCGTCCTGGTCAGACGGTGAGCATGAGCTAAAAATTCACGGTGTTTTTGGCGATACTAATATCATACTCCCGAAAGGTTCGGCGGTAACTATAAATGCAAATTCTACTCTTGGATCGCTGATGATTTTCGGACAAAGTAAAAATGGTTTTTCCTCCGACTTACGTACAAAAACTCCCGAATATGAATCTGCGACCGGAAAATTGATTATTAGGATCAC
Source organism: Ignavibacteriales bacterium (assembly GCA_016214905.1). Lineage (NCBI taxonomy): Bacteria > Pseudomonadati > Ignavibacteriota > Ignavibacteria > Ignavibacteriales > Ignavibacteriales bacterium. The sequence continues at coordinate 1,889 of JACRMQ010000001.1, forward strand.
GAAAGTTTTAGGTGATGTCAGAGTTGAATAAATGATTCGTACTGATACTATTCATCCGGAGGAGACACAAAGAGCCGGTAGAATATTTCATATTTTAAAACGCAGTTATACTGAAGACGAAACCGCATTAAATCATCGAACTGCACTCGATTTACTTGTTGCCACAATTCTTTCTGCTCAATGCACTGATAAGAGAGTTAACTTAGTAACGGAAAAGTTATTCAAAGAATATCACTCGGTAAAAGATTATGCAAATGCCGATGTAAATCACTTAGAAATGATGATTAAATCGACAGGTTTTTATCATGTAAAAGCGAGGCATATCGTCCAGACATGTCAAAAATTAATTTCCGATTTCAACGGTATAATTCCCTCAACGATGAAAGAACTTCTCACACTACCGGGTATAGGCAGGAAAACCGCGAATGTAATATTGAGCAATTATTTTAAAAAGACAGAAGGTATCGTAGTTGATACACATGTTAGGCGTGTTTCTATTAGATTACATTTTTCACACCAATCTTCACCCGAAAATATTGAGCGGGATTTGATGACTCTCTTTCCAAAAAAAGACTGGATAACTTTTGGAAATATTTTTGTCCTGCATGGCAGGTACATTTGTAAATCCAGAAAACCATTATGTCCCGGTTGTAAAATAGCACGTTACTGTCCGTCCCGGTTATAAAAACAAAAGTGACAGGATAAATCAAATCCTGCCACCTCTTCTTTTTGTCTACGTAATTACTTTAACTTAACTTCTATTTCTTTCGGTTTGGCTTCCTCAAGTTTAGGGATTGTAAGAGATAATACTCCATTTTCAAAAGAAGCATCTATTTTTTCGCCTTGAACCGAAGTCGGAAGCGGAAATGAGCGTTGAAATATACCATATGATCGTTCAACGTGATGATAATTATCACCTTTTCTTTCGTTTTCCTGTCTCTTCTCACCCTTAATTGTAAGAACATCATCCTGGACAGTGATTTTCACATCCTTCTTTTCAACACCCGGGAGTTCAACTTTGATATTATATTCATTTTCCCGTTCGATTATATCAACCACGGGCATAAGTGTTTTTGATCCTTCCACACCTAGAATGTCACTCCTGAAATTATTGAACACTCTATCTATTTCCCTTTGCATGTTTTCGAATGATACAGGATGCCATGCTGAGACATCTCTTAACGGATTCCATCTGATTAATGTCATAACTCGATTCCTTTCTCAATAATATATTTTTTTAATTATGTTTCTTCTTTTTATGAATTTCAAGAAATAATAAATCAACTCGCGTGCCAGAAATATTATCTAATAAATGAAAGAATTATGAAGGGTAAATTATTTTTTTAAAAAATAAATTGCCATTTTGTCAGATGACAGCAGACTATTTTCTGAAACATCCGACAAACTGGCAAAAATATGGCAGAACATTTCATCTCAGACAGTAACTAAATATAAATATTCGTTCAATACCAAAAGAAATTATAAAATATCCTTTTTATGATTCTAAAAATCTTTCAGCATCAATGGCAGCTGCACACCCAGAACCTGCGGCTGTTATAGCTTGTCGATAAACATGATCCGCAACATCACCCGCGGCAAATACACCAGGTATGTTTGTGTATGTACTACCGGGTTTTGTGATTATGTATCCGCTTTGATTTAGTTCAAGCTGCCCTTCAAACAATTTTGTATTTGGTTGATGACCAATTCCTACAAAATATCCACCCGCATCGAACACTGATACATCACCCGTCCTGGTATTTTTTACTTTAATTCCGGTGATGGTTTTCTTTCCACTTTCAGTTTTTCCAAGAATTTCAACTATTTCTGAATTCCAGAGGAAAGCAATTTTAGTATTATTCTTTGCTCTCTCTTGCATTATTTTCGACGCACGCAATTGATCTCTTCTGTGAACAATGGTCACCTTCGAAGCAAACTTTGTTAAAAATGTTGCCTCTTCTATAGCCGTATCTCCTCCACCTACAACTACCACTTCAAGACCTTTGAAAAAGAATCCATCGCAGGTTGCACAACCTGATACACCGTGACCCATATATTCTTTTTCAGAAGGCAATCCTAACCACTTTGCTGAGGCACCTGTTGCAACAATAAGTGTATCTGAAGTATACTCTTTATCGTTTGAATAAATTTTAAACGGTCGTTCCGACAGATCAACTCTTGTTACATCCTGGAACAGCGTCTTTGCTGAAAATTTTTCTGCCTGTCTCCTGAACAAATCCATCAACTCGGGACCCATTACACCATCCGGAAATCCCGGGAAATTTTCGACTTCAGTCGTGATCGTCAATTGCCCCCCAGGTTGAATACCTTCAAACACCAGCGGATTTAGATTCGCACGGCCGGTATAAATCGCAGATGTCAGACCGGCAGGTCCGGAACCGATTATGATTACTTTATAATGATTTTCTGTCATAAATACTCCTATTCTTTTTTATTTTGAAGAATGTTCCGAACATTTTCTTGCATCCCTTCTAATTTTCTTCTTTTGATCGGACTGTTCTCAAATAGTTTATTGAATTCAGTTTCATTCATTGATAATATTTTTTCATGCTCTATTCCAATTGAATATTCGCGGGGTACAAACTCGGGTTCATCAGTGATATTAGTATTCTTTTGATTCCAGGGACAAATGTTCTGACAAATATCGCAACCGTAAATCCAATTATCATATTTGTCCGATAAATCTTTGCTTACTTCTCCCCGATGTTCAATTGTTAAATACGAAATGCATTTGCTTGCATCCAGAAGATACGGTGTTGCGATTGCATTCGTTGGGCAAACATTGATGCAGAGTGTGCATGAACCGCACATATCTTGGGTGGAATGATCATATCGAAGTTCAATATCGGTTAATATTATTCCAAGAAAAATCCATGAACCGTACTTTTGATTAATAATAATGGAATGTTTTCCCTGCCAACCAATACCTGCCCTATGAGCCCAAACTTTTTCCATAATGGGACCGGTATCAACTTCAATATAATTAAGCGCACCAGGACGCTTCGAAGATATGAATTCCGATAATTCTTTTAGTTTACTTTTAAGTACAGTGTGGTAATCTGCTCCCCAAGCATACCTTGATATTTTACCTTTGCTATTGCTCGTTGATATTTCCGGTTGATAATAATTTATCGCACAAACTATTACTGATTTCGCATATGGCATTATTTTTAAAGGATTCTTTCGCTCATCCTTCTTTTTTTCCAACCATCTCATGGTCCCATTGTATTTTCGATCTAGCCAATCGTCAAGCTTCAAACCTTCATTTATGAGAGGTTCAGCGTTGGCAAAACCTATTAATGAAAAGCCAATATCTTTTGCACGTGCTCGAATATCTTCAGATAATTCAGTCATTCACACTCAAACCGATTTGATGCTTTATCGAGAAAAAAGATTCTTAAAAACTAAATATTAATCGGGCGATCGAAGGCAAAGCCCTTCTCTGTCAGCTTAATTTTTCCTGCAGCAATTTTCGGATCATGCTCAAAGAATAATGTCCAATCTTCGTCAACTGCTTGTTTGAATATCTTTTTTTTATCTGCCAGTGTATCCAGCGGTTGAAGATCGAAACCCATTATGTAAGGCAACGGAATATGAGATGTGAATGGTGCTAAGTCCGCGGGATAAAACAAAGTCGAACTTCCATCTGTAATTTTTAGCATCTGAAGTGCGGGTGTATGTCCGCTTGAAACTAATACTGATATACCATCGAATAATTCTTTTTCACCCTCTACAAGATTGAGTACTCCATGTTCTTGAAGTGGCAGATAATCTTTTTGAGAATAGCTTGCCCTATCTCTTTCGGTTGGTTTTAAAGAATTATCCCACTGCTTTTTTTGGACATAATATTTCGCATTCGGGAAAGCCGGTATTAATTTACCATTTTGGTTTAAGGTTGATCCACCTGCGTGATCGAAGTGAAGATGAGATAAAATTACATCTGTAACTTGATCGGTTTTTATATTATTTTTTGCAAGTGATCTCTGCAGTTCACCTGTTTCTGTTTCTAGCGTGTAAAGATCTCTGAACTTTTCTGTAATTTTATTTCCGTTGCCATTATCCATCAAAATTCTTTTACCGTTTCCCACAATCATCAAACACCTTGCCGCAAGTTGAACACGGTTTCGGTCATCGGCATTATTCGTTTTTTCCCAGAGAACTTTCGGAATCACTCCGAACATCGCACCTCCATCAAGCCAGAACGTCCCTGTTTCAATTGGATAAATTTCGTAGGATCCGATTTTCATGTTTTCACCTCTTATTGTTACTCTCTTACCAACTGGAAGTTATTCATTTTGTTCTTTTCTCGTTTTGTGTAACTGATGTGAAGTTAAATTAAAAAGGTCGGTTAAAATGACCGACCTTCAATTATTTGTCTCCCCAAACATTTTATTTTCTAAAGCGTGAATTCTCAGCGCTCAAATCTGCAAATGGTTTTTCAGGGTGAATCTTCTTCGCTTTCGCGAGCAACGCATCTTCAGTCTCCGGATGATTTGGATCCGGGACACAGCAATCGACCGGACATACCGCTGCACATTGTTCCTGATTAAAGTGACCTACACATTCGGTACATTTTTCCGGAACGATATAATAAAAATCGTTGGATAATGCATCAAACATTTGACCGTTAAGCTCATATTGAGCGCCACCAGCATATATAGCAGTATTGGGGCATTCCGGCTCACATGCGCCACAGTTTATACATTCTTCGGTGATCATTGTTGCCATGCTAAATCTCCTAAATTGAATTCTTTTGAGTGATTAAATCTAGATAATGGGTACCAACAGAAATTCTGTCTGACCTAATATTGATAATTTCTTGATGTATAGTATAAGAAAAAGTTGGATGAAAATCAAAGAAATTCGACTCTTATTTTTCGACCGAATGAGCCGGTTCTAATTCTTTGATCACATCGGTAACAAACGAAATAGCATATACAGCAAAACCGTTAGAGCGAGTTGTCAGCATAATCTGATGTTCGCCATACACACGATTTTTGACGATATTGTATACGCGCGCATCATTAACAACAAAATAACTTTTCCCTTCTTCATCGTATCGAATATCTACTCCTTTGTCACCTCTAGAAATCGGCATACCATCTTGAACTACAAACACTTGGAAACCTTTCTCCCCTTCAGGTTTTATAACCGCATCAACCTCTTTGGCTTGATAAAGAAATGTAAGATATCCGCCTCCCGGATCAGTTGTATTTAACTTTAAATAATTTCTATCATTAAACCAGTCACCCTCCAAATATAATCTGCCATCAACATGATATCGCGGATCCTTGTAATGAATTGTAGATTCCGGTGAATACCCCTCAACATTTCCAATCGTTCCCCGTTGCCACCCCGTTAGAATTTCGGGCGTTTCTCGGTAGCAAATTACACCCGGTCGGTCTGTTTCTCTTATCGGCTCCATCACTATTGGCAGATCAATATCATAATTTATCCCTGCCAGCAGAGATTGAATAGCATGTTCAAAATTCTGATATTGCCCTTCTCCCGGATGTACATATCTGATAAATCCGTTCTTGTCGACCAATATTTTTGTTGGCCAATTAGTCGAGCGAAATCCGTTCCAAATTAAATAATCATTATCCATTACAACCGGATATTTTATATTTAATTTATCGACTGCCTTTCTAACATTAATTGGATCTCTCGAGAATGGAAAACGAGGTGTATGAATCCCGATTAGAATTAAACCTGTATCTGAATAACGGATAAACCATTCATTGAGATATGATAATGTTCTTATACATTTCACACAAGTATAATCCCAGAAATCTATCAGTATAACATGACCGCGTAATGCACCAAGTGTTATAGGTTCACTGTTGAGCCAGTAATCACCGTAAATTTCAGGTACACGAAATTGCTGAGGCAATAGTTCCATATTCGATTAATAATTATCTAAAATAATATTGAGATTTTTATTTATAGGTTCAATAGACGTTGGTTCACGATGATAGGACGGTATGCATAAAGTCGAAGGTTTTCACAATTCATATCAAATATCTCAATTCTTATCCTTCATTCTTCATCCTTTATCCCTCCCAATTCATCCTTCCTCTTTCTGATCCCTTCAACCAAAACTACGAATTCTCCTTTTATTTTATTTATTGTAAAACGGTTACATAACTCCTCTGCCGTTCCGCGATATATTTGCTCATCCGGCATTGTTAAGTTGTATGCTATACATAATCTCCGCTCTGTCCCAAAAACTTTCGACATATCACTTAAGAGTTGCACAAGACGATACGGCGCATCAAGAAAGATAATCGTCCTTTCCTGAGATTTTAAGGAATGTAATTCACCTAAACGTATTTCTCTTTTCTGAGATAGAAAGCCATAAAAGAAAAATTCGTTTGTTGCAAACCCAGATAAAATAAGCGCAGGCACTATTGAGGATGCGCCAGGAATTGGAATGATATTTATATTATTTTCGATCGCCATTTTCACTAATGTTTGTCCGGGGTCGGAGAACACCGGAGTTCCTGCATCGGAGATGAGAGCTACATTTTTCTCGTGTTTCAGGTAACTGATGATTCGTGCGCTCGATTCATTCTCATTATGCTCATTCAATATTTCAGCTATCTTTTCAGGAACATCATAGCGAGACATCAACCTTCTTCCTTCACGATGTTCTTCGTACACAATAAGATCAACTTCTTTCAAAATTCTTAATGCACGAAATGTAATATCGTCCCAATTCCCTATAGGTGTTGCGACAAGATAAAGTATTCCACTCATGAAGAAATATTTTCCGATATTGATATCGCTATCTTCTTATCTTTCCATAACTTAACCGACATGATAATGATAGCGGTTGTAGGCACTGCGATTAATAATCCTACAAATCCAAAAAAGTGTGAGAAAATAAATAGTGAGATAATTAATAATACCGGATGAAGTCCAACTTTTTCACCGATGATTTTAGGAGCAAGTATTGTATTTTCAAAAATCTTTTGTGAAAGATACATAATTATAACTCCTATTACCCTTCCAGTCATTGGATCTCCGCTGAACATCGCCGCGAGTGTCGCTACAATCATACTGATAATCAAACCTACGTATGGTATAAAATCTAGCAAAGCGGTCATGATTCCCAGAACCAACGCGTACTTTACTCCCAATAAAGATAGAACAATAGTAGAAATAATACCTTGTATGATCGCAACTATTATTGCACCCCTTAGATAATCACTTAATACTTCATCTACCTTAATAAAATAGTTGATTATTTTTTGTTTCTGACTCTCAGGTATAAATGATTGAACGGTATCCAATACATCTGGAAAATCTTTTAAAAGATAAAATGCGACAAACGGTATTATAACAATATTTAGAAGTTGTGTGATAATAATCGATATGCTGGATATGAGACCAAACGCTCCTTCGAAAAGTGATTTCAATATTGATTCAAGTCTGGAAGGAAGTTCTTTTTCAAGGATTTCTCGAAGTGATTCGACGGGAAATCCGGCTTGTCGTAACAAATCAAAGAGTGTACCTTGCTTCAACGAATCAACCGTGTTCAGAACGAAACCGGAGATATTTCCTATCATACTCTGAAACTGATTTAGTACAATTGGCATCGCGATGATAAAGAAAAGAATTATAGCTCCCACGAGGCCGGACATAATGACAATTGAGGAGAGCCAACGCGGGATATTTTTCTTTTCAAGACGATTTACCATCGGATTTAAAATGTATGCTAATATAAAAGCGATGATAAAGGGAATCAATACACCTATCAGCGTGCTTGATAACCAAATAATAAATATTATCGTGGTTAACCAGATTAATCTTCTAACATATTCATTTTGACGAAATGGAAATAAGAGGAATAATACAGCACCGAAAAGAACAAACGGAGAAAGAAAGGGTATCGTCAGATAGATCAATAGAAAAAGAAATGCAACACCGGCTATTAAGAAAATAGTCGCGAAAGTTTTATTAATACTTTCTTTATTTTCAATATCCTTCAAGTTCATCTCTCACTTACCTGTATGGCCGAAACCTCCTGAACCACGTTTTGTTTCGTCAAGCGACTCTACTTCAATCCAATTTGCCTGCACAACAGGGGCAATAACCATTTGAGCGATCCTATCTCCCTTGTTAATCTTGAAATCTTCCTTGCCGAAATTAGTGAGTATCACTTTCACTTCGCCACGATAATCGGAATCAATAGTCCCCGGTGAGTTAAGAACACCGATTCCATATTTTACCGCAAGTCCGCTACGGGGTCTGATTTGTGCTTCATATCCCTGCGGGATTTCAATTATGAAACCTGTGGGTACTAATGCGGTTTCTCCTTTTTTTAAAACCAGATCTGAATCAATATTGGCACAGATATCCATTCCCGATGATCCTGATGTGGCATACGACGGTAAAGGTGTATTGTTGTTCTCCAGATTTACCCGTGAGATTCGAATGTTTATTTTTGAAATCGAATTCATTATTAAACTTTTTTATACTGTGATGTTTTATATTAGAATTTGATAAATATACAGAATTTTCTTGCCAATTCAATCTTTTTATTAATTAAAAAGCCGACTGATAGTCGGCTTTGTTTATTCTTATTTTATAACTTTGCTTGTTTTTAATTGAAGCGATGGTATCAATCTTTTCGCAAGCTCATACAACCCGAACATCGCACCAACATAGAATAGATCACCTATCACAGTGTTGCGGAAGAATGGTATTGCTGCAACGTAACAGGCGATAAGTCCGTCAACCGTGCGCGGATACAAATACATTGGTGAGTACCAAACGCCGAAATTAGTCACGATGAAGAAGACGATCGAGCCGGCAAGTGCGGCACCAATTGTTTTAATAATACTATTATTATTTCTTAACCATAAACCGATCAATCCGATTATAACAAAACTTGCATAAACCCAAATGATTTCCGAATGGAAACCGATGAAATAATCGCTTATTAGCATTGCAGCTATTGGGACAACAAAAGTATGTTTTTTATCGAGATAAACGGCACCGAATAATGCTATTGCGGTTATCGGAGAAATATTTGGCATATGCGGTAGCAAACGAGATAATGCTGCCAACAGAATTAATGCGAATGTGAAAATATATTTTGACATATTATTTCCTTACTGCTTATTTATTTTTTAATATTTGAATTATACTCATTTCATTTTTTGTATGCAAATAGATAACACTTTTAGATCGATAAATTCAGATTTAGATATAGCCCCCTTCCACGAGTAGAATACCCTTTTATTTCTCTGTATTTCGTGTTAAACAGATTTTCGATCTTTAAACCGGCATTGACATTGGGTGAGAAAAGATATTTTGCATAGAAATCTACTATCGAATAATCTTCGACAGGAATTGTACCTAGAGCGCCGTAGGGACCAAGATTTGAATCGTAATAAACATCTCCTCTTCGTCCAATATACTTTAAGTTGATGTCAAGAAATAATTCTTTAATCGGTAAATAAGATAATCGGATATTTGCACTGCTCGGACGACGAACCAGTCCAATATATTCCGATTCTTTATTCATGAATGCACCTGTACCGAAGATTTGAACATGATTTCCTTGGGTGACAGACTGATCAACAACATTCGGATTGTATTTAATTTTTCCATCAACGATTGATACGTTACCATCTATGAATATTTCATCACTAATTTGTTGTTTGACAGATAACTCAATCCCTTTAATTGATTGATCTCCGAGATTTAGGTAAGTATCACCCCGATAATCATTCCGAGACCAGTCGTTCCCAAGTGTATCTAAGCCGACGTTCTTATCCCACAGATAAACATATTCGATCACATTTTTAGTCTTACTCTCGAAATAGGAAATACCAAACTCCAGATCCAAGATCGAGTGTTTTAATCCGATCTCGAATGAAGTAGTATATTCAGGAAATATATTTTTATTACCGCGTGTTATTCCCGATGTATAATCGATATTCGGAGAATAAAGTTGATATAAAGAAGGAGAGTTAAATCCTGTTCCATAAGAACCATACAATAACGTAAACGGAGTTAATTTTATTGATGGATTTAATTCATAAACGAATTCTGTACCGAAGGAAGAGTGTTTGAGAATTCTCCAACCGAAAGAGAGTGATAATAATCCAAGTTCATCACTTATCAAACTGCCATTTACCATACTATGTGAATAAATGCTCGCCGTTGATGCATCCAGATCGAGAGTATCAAGATCTGTTAATGATTCGTATGGTCCCCAGCTACCGTTTAAATAAATGTATTGCCTTGACGACATATTTTCATTATATAAACTCCCTCCGAGTAATAATTCGAATTCAGAAGATTTATAATTTGCCTGAATTTCGTTTGAAGACACACTGCCCCTGTAACGTTCATCGTTATACGAATGATCATAGTTTCCAAACCAATCTATTTTTGATGAATCATCTATCGCCGTCCTTTTCATATCGGTATATCCACCGACAAATCTCAGATCTAATTCCTTAATCATACGATACGATAAACCATAGGTAAATATATTCCTGTAATAATCTAAACTGTAATTGTCGTCATCTATATAAGCCCGTTTGTCTAAATCTTTCTTTTGATCGGTATTTTTATACGAAGCGTAAATATCCAACATGTCGTCTACATAACCTACCATCCCAGTAAAATCACGATGTCGGAATCCATCACGATCCCTGTTTTTAAAATCTGTCAAAGATAAAACAGTGTCATCAGTTGCATCAATACCTTTCACAGATAAGTTATTCAGTTCAGTATTTATATAAAATCCTTCAGAGAATGTATAGTTTATAAATAGATCTTGATTCAATGATGAAGTTGATTTACCAAAAGTGCCCGCACCAAAATTAAGATCAACATTTAAACCTGCATCTTGTTTTTTCCGGCTCAACAAGTTTACAACACCACCGATTGCAGATGAACCATAAAGTGAGCTGTTCAGTCCACTAACTATTTCAACTCGCTCAATATTTGATGTCGATAACTCAGATAAATCAGGTGTGTTGTTTACGGATGATGGATCTGTGATCCGCACATTATCGATCATAATCACGGTTTGATTACTGTTTGCGCCTCGCATAAAGATCGACTGGTTCATTCCATAATTTTGACCCTCGCCGACAACGAATATGCTATTTTTTGAAGACAATGAACCGGATAAACTTTTCATAAAAGAATCGTTCAATTGCTCACGAGTAATTATTGATACGCTTTTACCGATATCTTTTATATTTTTTTCACTCCTTGTTGCAGTCACTACAAATTCTTTCATTGAATAAGTCATAAGAGAATCGGCAGATATCTGTTGAGAATTCAGGTAAGAATAAAAGAATATTGTGGAAACAATTATTAAAACGATTTTCATCGATGAACCCTTTCTATAGATTATAGGTTATAAAAAACCCCAACCTTCATCGCCATAAGCGGATTAAAAGTTGGGGTCATACCAATAAAATCATCGATACTACCGCAACCTTCCCTCGAAGGTAATCTGAGGTCAAAATGCTGGTCGGTCTCCTGGCTTTCCCGATACTCAGTCAGTCTTCCCATCACACTTTTCGTATGACAGTGACCATAATTGACTGAATATACAATCTCATCATAAACAAGATCGGGATTACAGTTGCGGGGCAGCTTCCGAATTTAACGGAATTCCCTGTTCCGGTTAAATTTTTCAATTCAACGGAACACCAACATTGATTATTTAAAAGAACAAGTTTTGAATAATATATGTGAAATAGATTTGATAGTCAAGAACTATTTTAATAATTAAAAGTTAATTCTAACTCCCCCACCAACCTGATGTGTTTGGAAACTGCCTGCGTCGTTTGTTTCTGGCAGGTTTGTTTTATTTCGTGAGTATTGATAAAGAAAATATAAATCAATTTTCTTAGTCAAATCGTATGATAGTTCAGTCGATAGTTTGTAATATTTGTCCTTTCGGCCATAATGATATTTATCCCCATAGCTGAGTGGATTGCCTAAACGGTCGACTGTATCGATAGGATTCTTAGATGAAAGGTATTTTTGAAATTCGTAATTCAAATTGCATTTTAAACTAATCGGTATTTTTATGATTGAACGAAGATGAAGATTAAATCCTATTTCTATTTCATTAGATCGATATGAGATATCGGAGATAGTGCTATCATAATTTTCTCTCCCTCTCGCTTTAGAAAGTGTATTTTGATAGCCAAGATCAAACGAGATGATACGGCTTGGATTGATGTCTACATTCCCTTTAATGATATGGGCACTGCTGTTTCTCTCGCTGAATTCACGATTGTAGTCTGAATAAGCATAACCATAACCAACCTCAAACTGCACTAATTTGTTAAATTTTCGTCCTACATTAAGTGAAACGGATTGTTTATTTAAAAATGCTTCGACATATCTCGAGAATAAACGATAAGGATTACGTTCAGGGATTTGATGATACCAGAAATTTCTCAAGTAAAAACGCGGCAGATTAGAATATGTAATATTGAGATAATTCTTTCTTATAAAATACTGTTTTAAATCAATTTGATAAGAATTATAATTTCTGATGCTACTGGCACCATAAATATATTGGTTCCATTTTAAAGTTAGAGATGTAGGATTATTTTTAAATATATTTATTTTTGTCCCATATTTGAATTTAAGATTCGTTACATTATCACTTATCCGCGCAATTGAATATTTTTTTAGATTCGACGGACTATATTTCGTCAAATCATATTTAATAATATCTAGCGGTGAATAATCAAGTATGTTGTCATCATACATCTCGGAAATATCCACTCTACCATGAAATGTTAACTCATATTTGTTCTGTGTTGTCTGACCATAATTTATTGCTGTGGTGACAAAGATTAAGAAAATCACATAAACAATTCGATGATTAAAGTACATCTTCATTTTATTCCTCATTATTCATATCTTTTTTAGGTATTGAAAACTTGAACGCAATTGAGTGAGCAGCGGTTTCCTCTAATTTTATCTTGTATAAATGTTCACCTGAAGGGATATCTAAATTAATTTTATCCGGTTTCCCAGGTACAACATCCAACATATCTTGATATGTTATGCCGAGAGATTTAGTAGTCGTTAACGGTTTCATCAATATTCTGGTATCATTCTCCCAAATTGATACTGAATACGTCTGCAGACCTTTCATAGCACTGTCAAAGTTTAACCTTCCAACCACCTGCAATTTAGTTGGACCTACGATTCTTATTTGAACACTCTTCTGTTTGGAACAAGTGTAATAGGTAATCAATTTTTCCTTAATCACTGCTGTAACTACTTTATCATAAACAAGAGGTTGCAAATCAACTTCCGATGATCTATTTTTTTTATTTTTCGAATTGACGCTGAATTTTAAAGCAGCCATACTGAAATCTTTCGAATCCAAAGATAAATCATATGTGTGCATACCGATTGGCACATCGAGCGAGAACTTTCTACTTTTCCCAGGTATAATATTTAAATTTTTAAATGATGCATCTGATTTTGAGGTGGTGGTTGAATATAACTTCACAACTTTGTTTTGCTCAGAAACTTTTATGGAATATATACCTTCTGAAGAATTATCACTCTTAAGACCCAATCTTGTTAGAATCTCCAATTTCGTTGGTCCACCCACTTTGATCTTAATAGGAGTATCCTTTGACAGTAAGTAATAAGTTTTTTCTTTCCCGTTTATTATTAATTTAGTCTCTTTTCCGTTAACCGGTGATAACGGAATAGTTTTCCCTGCAAAACATAAAAATGGCATTGCAAGATAGAGTATAAATACGCCGTAAATCGTCTTCATAATATATTTATTCATGATATTCAAATATAATAATCATTAAATATGGTTAGATATTTTTATTTTCTATTTTCTTTTTTTTAAATAGATAATGTTTAACATCAATCCGGATCATGACAAAAACAATCAGCCCTAATAATATTGTCAGCATAATTGTGTTTGACACCGAATATCTGTCTTTGAAAAATAAAGTACCTTCTCCCAACTTTGGCGCTGTCTCGGCTACTTCAACAGGGAAATCATATTTTAGCGCAATCTTTTCCACTTCCAGTAAATTGATAACCGGCATACCTTGCTCAGCCATTTGATTTATCACTGCACGCACAGGAAAGTTTTTTATTGCAAGATGGTGTGTTAAACCCGGTGGTATTAACCGCGAGTTCTGAGATCCTCCAACCGAAGCAACTCCTCCTCCAATATTGATGTAACAAGCAATTGGTTTACCTTTACTTTCCGATTTATATATCTCCATCCTGGCATTGATATTATTTTCAAGAGCAGTTTCACTAATCAATCGTACATTATTTCGCTGAATCGCATCTTTAATCAAATTTCTTCCCTCCGGTGAGAGTCCACGTCCATTGTCTGATCCTCCTCCAATCGATGCTGCGATAGATTTGAATTGGAATATTCCTTTTTGTCTTAATATTTCTTCCATATCAAGCCAGGTTAGATTAGGAACATTTGCGCCCCAATCAGATGCACCAACAGAAGAAATGATAATTGGCTGAAGCTCCATTACTTTACAAGCAGCCAAGAATGAAATATTCCATGCCGGGAATGAACCTGTCATACCAACTGCTACTGTACTATGCTTTTTAATTTTTGCTTTTATCAACATATCAACAAAAACCGCGGCATAATTTGGATTAGTAGATAAAATCTTGGAAGTTACCACTCCTCGGTCTGAAGTAATCAGTGTATTTTCTTGACCAATAATTCCAGTAGAATACGGATCGTTTTGCTTGTCGATTTTAAGTCCCAAATTTTCACTATGGTTTTTAATTGTTTGAAGCGCTACAAGCGAGAGTTGAGAGGCTTCAAGTTTTTTATCGAAATTAGGTTGTCTTTCGGGTTGAGCTGTTTGTTCAGCCACATAAAATATTGCAATCGACAATAACGTAAGTGCAATCAGCAACGTGTTCGATGGTTTTCCTTCAATCCATTTCATATGATCCAATCCTCTCGTAGAAATACCTCACCTCCGGTTATGATCATTAAAATAAGTCTAATCATGATGGCAGCAATAATCATTGTGCTGATGGTTTTAACGACTCCTTGTCTTTCCATCCAGTTTGCGATTAAACCGGGGATAATTAGACCTATCGTTTGCAGTTCAACTGTCAGGTAATTTGTTTGTATAACCAATATTTCGCGCGATAACCATCCGAATAAAAATCCAACCAAGATCACCATGACAGTTCGCCTTCGTCCATATATGAACATATAGTTTGAAAGAAATTTTATCGCGAGGAATGTCAACAAGCTTACCAATATTGTTCCGACAATCCTTAACGGATGATGAAGCATCAGGGCTACATAACCCGGCACAACCATTCCTCCGGCTGCCAACCCCAATGTTTCAGTGAAAATCAAACTAAGAATTAAGCCAACCCCTACCGATTGGATAATTATATCTTTTGCGGCTTCAGTATACAAGTTCTTTTCCTTTGTTTGTGAAATGAAGTAATAGTTCTTCGCCAAAACCAACGATGTTGCCAACGCCTAAGACTGTAGTTGCTGAATTTGTTAGTGCAACAACGTGTTGAAATACTTCCTCCGGTGGATTTGAAGAGAAGTCTGATATTGATTTTGCGGGTAAGCCAAGTGAAATTGCTTTATTATACAAAGCAGAAGTAAATTCACCGACTAATATAAAATGATCCGCAGGTAATTTCTTAGCAATTAATTCAGCAAGACTCTCGGTCCTCTGGATTCGATCTTTTCGACAATTTACAATTACTACAATTTTTTCTTCTTCGGATATATAACTTTTGAGGAGATCCCATATTATCAAATATGAATCAGGATCGTTCGCGGCAAAGGCGTTAACAAACTTTATCTCTTTTTCGAAATAATGAATTTTATAAATCCTCAACACACCAGGATCAGGTAAGGATTCGTGCATCCCCTTCAAGGCTTCAGTGCTCGATACTCCGGCATGTTCACAGACTGCTAAAGCCAATGCCACATTATCTTTATGCTCAACGTAAGAAAATCCTCTCATCATTTCATCAGTTATCTTATCAGATTGGACTAATCGTATTTGAGAATTTCTTTTTTTACCAACGTCATCAAAAATCGGTAAGTAGGTTTTCTCGGATGTAAATAGAACCGCATTATTCGGAACCGTGTTTGATAGAGATTGCGCCACATCCTTTATAGTCGGTCCCATCTCATCAAGATGATCGGCACGAACATTCGTTATAACTCCGGTTGTTGCGTGAATCATCTGATGTTCCGCAATCATTTGATTCGGGGGCATTACTGCCATACACTCAATCACGAGAGCATCTACTTTTTCATCCAAAGCTTTATCCACAATTTTTAATTGCTCAATAATATTTGCTTTGCCGACCCTTGTAATTGGAATTTCCGAACCATCAGGATGAATCATGCGGGCTTTTGTTCCTGTAGTTTTAGCGAATGTTCTAATTCCACCGCCTCTCAATCCCCCTGCGATTAAGCGAGTCACGGAAGATTTACCCCTTGTTCCGTTAACATGAATTCTTATCGGTATCTGCTTAACCTTTTGTTGATGAGTTCTGAATTCCCATACTCCAAGCCCAATCAATAATATTAAAAGACCGACTGCAAAGATCATATTATTTCCGAGTTATTTTATTAAGAGCATTTTACTTGAAGACCGAGTTAACATTTGATTCGTTTCCAAATCAAAAGCTTTAAGAATAACAAAATAAACTCCGCTCGGTTGGTTTTGTCCGTCCCATTGAACCGTTCTGTAACCTTGATCCTGCACATCATCAACTAACGTGGAAACAACTTGCCCTGCAACATTGATGATATTTAATTGCACCCTTGCACTTCTGGGAATTGAATAGCCGATAGAAGTTGCTGGATTAAATGGATTAGGATAATTCTGCTCCAAAATAAATTTATCCGCTATCTGCTTATCACCTGTTTGATGTGAGGAAAGATAAATTCGTGAGATGTTGGATAAATCAATAATCGTTGTCCCCTTGCCTGAGATTTTATGCTCATGAAATCGATTATCACCGTCAATTACATTAATTTGGTATCTGACGTTTATATCTCTAACATCCCACGATATATTCAGCACACTCTCATCGGAAACAATATTTATCGGAATAGTTTGAATATCTTTTGTGAAGATCTCTGCAAACCGTTGAGTTGAATATCTTACATCAAAACATCCTGCGGGTGGATTTGGTGGTATTGAATTTCTTTCTAATCCTTCGGTATTATTATCGAAAGAAAAATATAAAGTTCTTTCTCCCTGAGAATTTTTAAAACTAATTCGATTCATGTTAGAGACGTTGCCGCTTTGTGTTTCCGAATAGGATAAACATTTTTCGCTGGTCTTTGATAATCCACCGATAGGAGTTGAGAGGATAATTTTACCGCCCTGGTTGACTTTAACCCAATATCCCTTACCGGGAATAATTGTATCAGACCGTGCATAGCCTGAACCATTCGAATAACCGAAATAATTTGTAAGAATTGTTACGGGAGATATAGGGGTTATATTTCCGATCGGAATCTTATGATACAAAGATCCAATGATATTCCAGTTTGGCAGAACGTCTATTGTATCATTAACAACTTTTAGTCCACCTATGCTCATATTATTTGAATTGGGAAATTTTAACCAATATCCGTGTCCTATCCGTAAAGTATCGTTGAGATTGTAGCTATTGGAATATGAAAAAGCGGGTGAATTCGCTGTGGGGAATAATGCTACTTTACGAAAATCACCAACATTCAATGGAACTGAGATAAGATTCCATCCAACTTCGACCGGTATATCCAACATTGCCGATGTAGTTGTATCCAAAACATTTATTGAAACTTTTTGACTATCCAGTAAAATTCCATCTGACGCATAAATGGTTAGGTTATACAGACCAATTTGTGATTGCAATGGATTCCAACTAAATAAGGCGTGTCCATTCGAACTATCGAAAAATATTGCACCTACCGGGAGATTCGCAGCACTCAAGGTTGGGATTGGACCATCAGGATCAGATGAAAATATACTAAAATTTAACAACGATCCGGGCAGTACAACCTTACTTCCTATTACGTCTATTTTGGGAGGATGATTTACATTTTGATATGTTGTGTGAAAAATACCGTGACTACCTGTACCGACATAAAGATTTAATGGATCCGCATCATCGCTTTCAATTGAGTAGATTTCTAAATCCGGCAATCCTGTATTATATGTGGTCCAGTGGGCTCCACTATCAATACTCATAAATATTCCGTCACCAAACGTTCCGACGAAGAATATATTTCGATAAAGGGGATGCTGAAGAATAGACCTTACAGAATGGGTAACAGGTAACTGGTAGTGTAAATTCCACCCTGCGCCAGAATTTATGCTTTTATAAATTCGCCCGCTGTCAGATCCAACATATATGATATTGCTTAGTTGGTTATCAATGGTGATAGTCCTTATAAATCTATCCTGAAGAAGAAATCCGTTAACGTTCGTAATTTGTACCCAACTATTTCCACCGTCGGTAGATTTGAATAGATAACTCGAATCTGAACCAGCATAAATATTGTTCAGATTATTATGATCTAAGCTCAAAGATCTAATTGACGTTAATGACGGTATTCCAACACTTGACGATGTCCAACTCAATCCACCATTAACAGTTTTATAAATTCCGTTCCCAGTTCCAGCATAAACGATATTTGAATTTGAAGGATGAACCGCAAGACTTCTGACAAATTTATTTATCGTTGTTGAATCGGTAACCGACCACACATGCCCTCCGTTTATGCTCTTAAAAACTCCACTACCATAGCTACTTGCATATAGAACTGCATTATCATTGGTTATTTCAATGGAGGTAATCGAGTTTGATGTTTTTAATGTATCGGTTTTAACCCAACTCGAAGTTTGATCTGAGGACAACCAGATTCCGTCACCAAAATCAGTTCCAGCTATTATATTACCATTACCGTTAATTCTGAGGACTCTTCCACCGGTTCCTAGCATTCCATTATTACTGCTCTGCCATGTGAATCCAGAATCAATGCTACGATATATCCCCCTTCCTTCTGTTGCGGCGTAAACATTATTCTTTGACAACGAATGAATGTCAATATCATTTATTGGGGCTTGTGTGCCAGGTAAACCTGCCGCCGATAACCAGCCGTTATTAATATCCCCAATCGGTCGGTAATAAAACTTCCCCAATGAATCCGTCCCGGCGTATCTATATTTCTCTGTGAATGCGACTGAATTAATTTGCAAATCAAGAATCGGATTGGGAGTAGCTCCAGCGTTTATTTCTGTCCAATTTGTTCCTGCGTTTGTTGACTTATAAACTCCTTGAGCCGCAGTGCCAATAATCAAACTTGAATCTGGCTTATTGGAACTGATGGCTACTGATTTTACACTGCTTCTAATCCCGGTGGGCCATTGCAGTTGAACCCAATTAGTCCCCCCATTCCTCGATCTGAATAATGCCCCACCCTGATTGATATCGGCTATAGATCCACCGACATAAATTGAGTCACGTCCGTAAATCGCCACCGACCATAAATGTGGCATTGTTTCTGATGTTACAGGATCGTGTACGGTTATATTCGTCCATGTGGTGCCAAGATCGGTAGTCTTGAATAAACCACTTCCATAAGAAGCCGAATACACATTTCCGGAATATTTATCGTAAGCGATACTCCGGATTGAATTCACTGTTGAGAGCGATAAGGTCCAGCTTATACCACCATTTATAGTTTTGTATACTCCATCATTTGTTCCTGCAAATACAACCGTATCGGAAAGAGATAAGAGTGAACGGATGTGAGCATTTGTCAAACCGTTCCGATAATTAATCCATGTAACTCCACCATCGGTACTTTTAAAAACTCCCCAGCCGAAGGCACCTGCATACAATATATTCTGATTATTCGGAGAATGAGTTATTGCTTTAATATTTTTATGATAAGGTCCATTACCAATCCAGGTCTGTCCATTCAACCCTGAGAATATCGAAGTGGTGCTTATTGTCAGAATAATATATAAACGATAGTTTTTTAATCTTTGAAAAAACATTATCAACTCCTTGATGTAGAGTTATTAACAAATAAAATTGGATTTATATTTTTGAGACTTGGAGGAAATGACTTATCATGGGGGTCGGTGCAGATAAGAATACCGAAACATGATATTGGCCGAATGTTGAGTAAAAAAGCGGGATGAAATCATCATCTATTCCTTAATAGTTTGGTATATAGATCATTTGAATCTAAAACGAAGAAACTTAAAGTAAAGTTCCAATCATGTTTATGATCCATTCAGTATCGACATTTTATTATTTTGATATTATGATATTGAATATTTCCGCTTGTATCAAGATATTGTAGATAATCTGTGTTTTTTGGCACACATCAATACCCTTTTGCAGATCCACCCTCCCTGAAATCAGGGTTCGCATAAATCATTTTCTTTTCCGGATCAATCATTATCGCCTGAACTGCTCCATAGTAATTTTCTTTTTCACATGGATTATGACCTTTAATTTTCAAATTCTGATTAACATCAATCGGTAAACAGAATTTTTCATAAAATAATGTATCAGGCATCCATTGGTGATGAAAACGAAAAGTATTGACAGCGCTTGAGATATCCATCTTAAAATCAATCACGTTAATTATGGTTTGAAGTACTGAAGTGATAATCGCCGATCCACCTCGCGCTCCTAAAATCATTATCGGTTTCCCGTCTTTTGTAACAATTGTCGGAGTCATGGAACTGAGAGGACGTTTCCGGGGCTCTATAGAATTAGCATATCCGCCAATCAATCCGTAACTATTCGGAATTCCTGGTTTTGAACTGAAATCGTCCATCTCATCATTTAGAAAAAATCCGGCACCAGCCACTATCACCTGACTACCAAATATATCATTGATCGTGTAAGTTACAGATACACAATTTCCCAAAGAATCAATCACTGCATAATGAGTGGTATTTGGATGGTCTTTCATATCAACAATTCCGGGCTTAATACTTCCAGATATAGCCGATTTCATCGTGTCAATATCTGACGATCTTTCCACCGCATATTTTTTTGATATCAGGATATCTGTTGGTACTCTTGTAAATTCAGGATCACCTAAATATTCCGATCTATCTGAATATACCCTCTTCATCGCTTCGCTTATGACATGAACCGATTTTGAGGAATGAAACCCCATAGCGTGAAGATTATAATTCTCCAGAATATTGAGCATCTCAATCAGACATACTCCACCTGAACTCGGTGGTGGTATGGAGATAATTTCATATCCACGATAAGATCCGCGAAGTGGTTCCCTGATCTTCGGTGTATAATTCTTCAGATCCTCCTTCGTGATCAAACCGCCATCATTTTGCATCTGATTAAGAATCATATTTGCAGTTTCGCCGGCATAAAATTCATCAACACCGTGATTTCTAATGCGTCTTAATGTTTTTGCCAGATCGGGCTGCACTAAAGTATCTCCCGCAACGTATCGATTTCCATTTTTAAAAAATGCTTTTATGGTTGAAGGGTATGCTCTTAAATCTGTCTCATATTCAAGTATTTTTTCCTCCAACCTTCGATTGACGATAAATCCATTTTCAGCGATGTCGATAGCCGGGGTTATTACATCGCCGGTGCTCATAGTACCGTAATCTTTCAAGGCTTTCAATAAACCTGCAACAGTACCGGGTACACCTGCAGACAGAACTCCTCTCACAGAATTTTTTGAGACATTATTGAGGCTATCGAGATACATATCCCGCCAAGCGCTTTTCGGTGAGGTCTCCCGAAAATCGATGACAACCGATTTTCCGGTATTCTCCCTGATAAGCATAAATCCTCCGCCGCCGATATTCCCGGCTTCCGGAAAAACAACCGCTAATGTGAAGCCGATAGCTACCGCCGCATCAACTGCATTCCCACCTTTTTTCAATATGGAAAGCCCTACTTCCGATGCTAATCGGTCGGCAGAAACAACCATTCCATTTTTTGATTGTTCAGATTGTGCATTGATTGTTGATGCTGAGTAAAAACAAATTAACGAAAGTACCAGCAGACAACGGCACAGACGAATTGCAAGATTTTCGAAACTATATTTTAAAATGGAAGATCGTCTTTTTCCGGAGCAGCGGTTTCTTCT
The DNA here is from genome assembly GCA_016214905.1 of Ignavibacteriales bacterium. Taxonomy (NCBI): domain Bacteria; kingdom Pseudomonadati; phylum Ignavibacteriota; class Ignavibacteria; order Ignavibacteriales; species Ignavibacteriales bacterium. The sequence continues at coordinate 24,066 of JACRMQ010000001.1, forward strand.
CGCTGAGGAATATCCATTTCTCCTCCGCCTTGCCCTTTTGAATCTAACATTATCAAATTATCGGCAATAATTTCAGTCGTGTACCGCTTCACTCCGGTATTTTTATCATCCCACGAACGAGTTTGCAAACGGCCTTCGAGATACGCTTTGCTACCCTTTTTTAAATATTGACCGCATATTTCTGCAAGCTTTCTCCAAACAACAATATTATGCCATTCTGTTCGTTCTTGCAAATTTCCATCCTGGTCTTTCCAGCTTTCATTCGTCGCGATCGAAAATTTTCCGACTGCAACACCTGATGCAGTGTAGCTTACTTCAGGATCTTTTCCCAAATGTCCGATCAGCATGACCTTATTTAAACTCTTGCCTGCCATAATATTTTGAACTCCTTATTGTGTTATAGTTACTTTAATTCTGTTGTATAATATAATAATTTTTCATTTGAATAAAATATCTACCGGGATACCAATGAGTTCTTTACGTGATAAAAGGTATAAAATCTTATTTTGATATTTTATATCGACCGGTTCATCATAATCCTTTAGATCTTCAATTGTTTCTAATCTTTTAACCGAGGTAATAACTCCTTCTTTTCTCATTTTTACCAGCTTACAACTATCGATTACTATTATCTCATTATCATACATACAAAATGATATCATACTCTTAACTGAATCATCAGCAATAGTCGAAATATAATTACCTAATTGATCGAAAACGATTATCCGATTATTATCCTGAACAAAAATGTTTCCAATATTATTGACACGAATTCTTTTCGGATTCAACAACCTTCCTTTCCCTGCATCGAATCCACCAAATGTTCTCTCGACTTTCTGTGAATGACCAATCTTTACAATACGATTATTTTCTCCATCGATAAGGTATAACTTACCGAGATGATCAATATCGATACTTTTAGGATAACGGAATATATTATTCATTGATGAATATTGATTGTCCGATTGCCAGATGGCGGTTACATTCAAAGAGCGGTCATATTGGATAATCCGGTGGTTAGTATAATCAGAAAGAAATAAATCCAGATCGCTGGGCGAACAGATATCGGTAGGTTCTGCAAAACTATTTTTACTCAAAGCGAATCCGCTTAAAGTGGCTAGCGATTCACCCGCTGATGAATATTTTAAAATTGCATTCCGGGATTTTTCGTAAACATAAATAATCCCACCCGGACTGATTGTGATAAATCGAGCATCATGTAATTGTTTAATAAATACCCGGTCAGAAGTTGGCGTATTTTGGCAAAGAATGGAGATAGTTGAGAATACCAACACAAATAAAAGAAACAGTATTCGCCTCCGTTTCATATTACTAATTCACAATACAAAATGGTTCCGCAGTTAGGAAACTGCGGAACCAAAGATATTATTTCTACTCGATCAATAATTACAATGTAAATTTAACCGTGAACCATTGATTTGCATTGAAGTAATCGGCATGACGATATGCATAATCGAAAATAATTGTAGAACCTTCAACCGGTATGTTTATACCCGCACCGAATGTCGGTCCATAAATATTATCCTCATTATTTTGCCCATACATCATATAACCGCCGCGGACGAAAAACAAATTATTGAATCCGTACTCAACACCAAATCGGTATTCATCATTTCCGAAATTAGTATTTTGGAAATCGCCTGAGAATGTTAACATATGTTCATCAGCCACTTTGTAATCGTAGCCGAGACCTATTTCCAATGTTGATGGTAGTTCAAATTCCGCACCCGGTAATCTTAAAGCACGTTGACGCGAACCTGGTTCCTGACCGGGAATACTAACAAAGCTTTCGAGATCCGGTCCGTCAAATGTCATGCTTGCTCCAAGGTTTTTTAACGCCACGCCTAATTTTAAGCCGATGTCTTTCGAGATATATTGTACACCGAGATCAAAGGCAAAACCGTAAGCGCTTGTCCGTACTATTTTCTCACTTATCATTTTCGCCGTCACGCCGCCGTGGATACGATCGGTGAAAGCACGAGAATAAGTCAATGAGCCGGTGATAAAGTTCGGAGAATAATTACCACCTGTACCTTCGGGTAAATTTGTGGTTGTAATCGGAATATCTCCGAAGTTTAGCGAGCGTATTGCAAAACCAAAAGTACCTACATCACCGAATGAAGATGAAACCGCGAAGTAGCTAAGATTGATATCTGCGATATAAGAGAGAGAAGAGAACATAACTTCTACACTCCCTTGGTTTGAGACACCTGCGGGATTCCAATGAATTGCTTCAACTCCAGATGCAAGTGCGTTAATTGAACCCGAAAGAGCAGAACCACGGGATCCAACCGGAATGATTAATTCCGATGCACCTGCAGTGCCAACGCGTTTATCTGATCCGCCGTAGAGTAAACCGACAGAGAATAAAAGCGGCACCAAAAGGAGGAGAATAACGGTAACATAATTTCGTTTTTTCATTTTAAACTCTCCTGTTAAATATTCATTTATTATCATAATATTTAATTAATCGATTAGAAATTATCTAATCGTTCTTCAGCCATTATAATTGCAACTTTCAGAATTTTTTCACCAATACCCGGCATCTCGATATGTACGATATACATACCACTTGCCACCGGCAGGTTATTTTTATTCCTGAGATCCCAATCTGTCGTTGTTAGATTGTCATCTTTATCAATCACTCGCACCATATCAGATGCAAGATTGAAAATTCTTATAGTTGCAGTCTTCGGAAGGTTTGTAAATCTGATTATTCTTCCGAACTGATTTTGTTCATAAGCATTAGCACCAAAGTATGGATTAGGAACTGCCATGATATTTTTGATATCATCTTTTTGTAATTCCGCATTCTCAACGGGCTTGGAAGTCGTAATTTCATAGACATCATTAGCCCCTAAAGGTATCAATGGTATTACTGTAATCTGACTTGCCACTTCACCTAGAGTATGTCCGGTTTTTAATCCAAAAGACATTCCATACATAATATCAGATTCGGTACTTGCAGTGGCAACATCAGACCAATCCGCAGCAACATGCCCAGATGCATTTTGATACAGCCATTGATTGCCATCTGGGTTGTATGTTCTATAATAAATAAATGCTATTTCAAGTTCATCGTTTCCTTCTGACGGATTGAATAATGCATCATTTGTCTGATCACGCCATGCTACGGTGAGTTGTCGTTTATTTAAGGGATCCGTTATGTCCCATACTGTGAAAGGAACGTCAACAAATGGATTTGTCTCTTGAATCACATAAGCTGTACCTACACCACCAGTACGACGCATCCTATATGCCTTTTGAGTTTCTCCTGTTCCAAATTTAATCTCAATTGGGACCGAGTTTGCTGGATCAAAAGTTGTTTCAACATGACCAAGATAGTTTGGTAGATCAGTACCAATGGTAATAACACCAAGATCGTTACCAGTCGGATCGATAACCTGTGGTCCACCCGGTATTTCCCATCTGTATGCTTCCATCCATGTGTTATCTTTATCTAAGCTAAAAACCGACCTTACCGGATCTGGGACTGGTTGGAAATCATAAACTGCCCATTGGATACCATCTTTTTCGGGCCATTGATAAACATTTCCATCATAATTAGGACCAAGGTTTGTATATTTTAATAATATCGAATCACGGCTAAGCGAGGCATTTAACGATAGATCACGTAACATCCACCCTATCTTTGATCCTCCGGTTGTATCCACACTAATCTGATATGTGTGGCCCGTTAAGGATGAAGGATCGATAACCTTCGGTACGATTATAGCACTTGCCCTACCTGTTTTATGTATGATGTTTGTAGTTGTATCGCCATATGCCGCCGATAACCTTACTCCAGGTATTTTTGTAGGACGAACTGTTATGACCTTGAACGAACTCTCTAAAGTTTTAGGAACGCTCTCAAGATTATATGAATATGCTGTAACTACAAAATAATAATCTTTATCATTTAATAATTTATCGCCTGTATATTTATCACTTAATATCTGAATCGTTCGACGAACTTCTTTATCCGAGCCAGGTTTCACAACTTTTACAATCATTCCATATCTGGAATCATATACTAAGTCTGAAACTTCTTTCACATTGTTGACTATGTCATATATTGCGATCAAACGGGGATCTTCTCCGGATGTATTCGCGACCTGATAAACAGCGTATCCTTCGAAATCATAATAAGTATCTGAGGCACCACCTGAAGCGGCTAAAGTATCGAAAGCGGTAAAATGTTCGATGTCTGTAGCAAGAGCATCATTTTCACCCCATGATAAAACAACCTTATTTTCCAATCCAACCCCAACAACATCGGGGGCAGGCGGTGGTGGTGCGAGCGTGAAGTTAATATCATATGCAGTCTGTACTAATTTATCAGCATTCTTCAATGCTGTCACACTATTCTTAGCGCTATTACCTTGAGCAATAAGATTTCCTGCAACAATCTCTTGACTGTCACCAGGTGCCATATTGAATGGACCTGCGCTCATCATAAACCGTCGGTCACCACCAGCTTCACTTTCAATCCAATTAGTTAATGAGAGATCAAAATTTGGATCGCCCGGATACATGAACTTAGAAGGAAGATGAGTTGTGTCATCAAGAATAGCATCGCCATTTCTATCTAATCCTAACATGTAATTGTAAACTTCCTGACCATTGTTCGGATTTCCAAGCTTGGTTGCATCGTTGCTATATTTTAAATAAGAAGTCATTTTCAAGAATTTATATCCCGGAGCTATTCTACCATCAGGATATTTTGCCGTATCTGTTGGTAAACCCGGTACTACCGGACCTTGCAAGAAATCAAAACCAACTGCGGGTGGACTGCTACCATACACTCCATCATCAGGATCAGCATTGTATGTAAATCCGAGACCGAGAGTAGTATCGCATCCATCATAATCATCACCTGAATCGCCGAGGTCAGGATCAGCCCAGATTGAAACGTAGGCATCCTTGATATCACGTCCGCCTTTGTTAATAAGTTTCCATTTATAATATATGGTATTTCCCAGCGCGTCTGATCGATTAAATGCGAATGCAGTGAGTTGCACTTCGATACCGAGCGGAAGAGTATTCATATTGGTATGACGTAAAACATTATTGTCATTGAATACGGCAAAAATTGTCATATCTCCGATCAACTTTGGTACTTTAATACCATCAGCATCGTACTTCCAGGGTGCACCATCTTCGATAGGCCAATTCGCATAATCTAAATTATTGAGTGCATCGTCTCCGATTTTAATCTTATAGACTTTCCAGCGGGGATCTTCCGGATTAACACCTGCAGCTATTGGACCGGCGTCAAATTCATAGGCAAACTCAGCAACTGCAACACGGGGTGTATCATCAACTAATCCACCAAGCCATATTCCTGATGCATAAATCGCAGTATTGCCGGTTCCTTTGGGCCATTCGAAAGCCGAATTTCCGGTGCCGGGATCTCGATTGAATGATCCATTATTTCGAATCGCCGTCGAGATATTATTGACGTCGAAGATAACGTAATCTCCTCGTGTTGTAATATCAGACGGTTTATATAACTGTTTCTTATCCTTGTTATTAACGCGTTCTCCACTTATAAGCACCGTTGTGCTTAGCAACGTCAGCGCAATCAATAACATGATTGAAGCATAACATATTTTTTTCATGATTTGTCTTCTCCTAAATATTTTCTGAAGAATTTCTAATTAGCATATTATTTTTTTTCGCTTAATCAGATATTGCTTAATATTCAATCCGTAAACCAAGACGCAATTGTCGCGGTATTCCGTAATTTGCCGGATCATGTTCACGAGCCGTAAAAACATCAACCGCTTCCTGGCCATATCTTCCGGCCCATTCTTGCCCTTCACGTGTCGATAACCATCCTGAATTATCTGCTTCGCCTGTGCCACGATAAATTGTTCCGGCTAATCCAGCCGCAGAATATCCGTTACCAAATACATTCTTTGAGTTCAAAGCGTTCAGGACATAAAGCGATACTGTCATATTAAGTGGTCCTGCTGTAAAACTTCTGTCAACACGAAGGTCGATACGAGAAGTCCATGGGGTGTATGCTTGATTTACTCCACCTGCAGGTGGAACTTCTGTTACACCGCCAAAGAACGGATTAAATATCACGCTCCGAGTGTAAGGAACACCGCTTGTGAATGAGAAGAGTAAATTTATACCGGTTCGTTCAAAGATGAAAATATCTCCGAGCTTCGGACCTTCATTAGCCGGTAGTCTATAGTCTAAGTTGAGAGACCCGACATGTCTTCTATCAAAATCAAGTGGGGAAACCAACTTTGGATTTTCTGTTTGTATCCAGGAAATCCTTGATTGGGCTTGAGGATCAGATCCAGTTCCATTTGCAAATCCAAGTGTATAATTTAAAGTTGCGGCAAAATTCTTAGTTCGTCTAAGATCGAAAATTATATCAAAACCTTTCACAGTTCCGAAGTCAACATTTTCATAAGATTCGTAATTATTCGGGTAAGCGGCTTCTGTTTTAGAACCGAAATTGCGCGCTTGAATCAGGTCTTTTATTTCTTTATAAAAACCTGTAACAGTGATTGCAGAATTATCGCCAATCATCTGACGATATCCTATTTCGTAAGAAATTGTTCGTTCAGGTTTCAGATTAGGATTCGGGATTTGAGCGGAGAATGGAGAATCACCCATCATCCTGTCTTCCCATGTCTTACTTATTAAAACATTTTGTAGTGGAGGCATTTGCAAGAACGTTCCGTATTGAGCATGGAAATTCGCGCGGTCTGTTACCGGGAATGAGAATCCAAACCGAGGACTTATGGCTGTAAATCCTTTTGAATCTTCTAGATCATCGGCGCCAAAAACACCTCCACCGACTGTACCACGTTTTCCGAATGGATTATACGGATCTTTTACTACTTGCTCATTCGCATTGAAATAATCCATACGAAGACCAAGGTTCAATACTAAGTCAGACAATTCAATTTTATCTTGTAAATATCCGGCAAAATAAACTGGTGTCTTGGGTCCTTCTTTACGATTGGTGAAGAAATCATTCACATCACTTGCATCACCATCGTACTCAGATTTGCCGTCAAATGTGTAACCGTAATATTGGAAATTATTATTACGGTAACCATCCCAACCGGCATCTGCTCCGGTACTTGGAATTGCAAGCCCCATAGGATTTCCTGAATAGCGTCTAATCTTGTGAGCTCTGTATTCAAAACCGGCTTTGAGAAGATGAACACCTTCTTGTCGGTTTATATCTGCCTTGTATGTAAATATTTCAGATTTCGATTTTAAAAATTGGTCGTTTACCGCACCGAGTGCATCGATTGTGCTGAACACTCGGCCAGGATTTGTTCCAACGCTTGTTAATGCAGGATTCTTTGCCGTAGATCCGTATGATAACAGATCGTCGAACCAGACACCGTCACCTTGTTTGATATTCTCATTAAAATAACCGAATTGAACTTCATAGAAAGTATTCGGGTCGATATTATGAGTTAATCGTGCGAAAGCGGAGATAGTAGAATTATCAAATCTCAATTGATGATCTGCATTCCGGAATCGTCGTAAATTATCCCAGTTGCTTCCTGACCGATCATATATCATACCGCCGACCTTCACATCTAAAGTCGATATCGGTCTGAATACGAGTTTTCCGTTCCAGTTCCAACTTTTCGTCGTGGAATTGGCTTTGAAACCGCCAATCGCACGAGGATCATTATCTGTCAAATATTGACGTTCGCCTGTAAGATAGAAAGTCAACATATTATCATCGGGTATTACCGGTCCACCAAGTGCAAAAGTATAAATACTCTGACCAAATGTAGAAGTGTTCCCAACTTTTGTTTTCTGATAATGATCTGTGATAACTTCAGCAGCTGCGGTATATTTTGAACTTCCTTGCTTGGTGTTCAAATTAATAACACCAGACATTGCCGACCCATACTCGGCATTGAAACCGCCGGTTTGGATTTGGAGTTCTTCAATCGCATTTTGGTTTATGTTATTGAATGCAGCACTTGCGTTTCCGGAAAGAGGATTGTTCACACTAACTCCGTCAACGAGATAGCTGACTTCTTCAGACCTACCACCACGAATGTAGAGTAAGTTAGATCCTTCGTTCTTTACAACAGATGCTTGCAATGCTGCAACGTTTGCAGTTCCGCGAATCGGGAGAGTATTAATTTCATCTGCAGTTGTTACGCGAAGTGTGTTGGTTTGGTCTTTCTTTACCAACGGTCGGTCTGCTATAATTACGACCTGCGGTACCTGAACTGCTTCGGGCGGCAAGTCGAAATTTAATTCAGTTGTCAAACCGGTACTCACACGAACATTTGATATCGTAATAGTTTGATATCCGACGTAGCTGGATTTAACCACGTACGCTCCGGGTGGAACACCTAAAATTATAAAATGTCCTTCGATATCCGAAACGGCTCCTAATGTCGTTCCATCGACCGAGACATTAGCACTGACTAATGGTTCCTTTGTTTCTCTGTCAACGATTTTACCGGAAATTTTTCCGGTCTGTGCAAACAGCAAAACTGGCACCAGCAGTGCGACAAGAATAAACAGTAACTTCTTCAGCATATGCATGGATCCTTTCAGTTAATTGATTACGTATACCACGAATGTTGATTTTTATTATCTATAAAATTTATATTATTACAATCTTATTTGGGGGTGGTATAGATCTGAGAAAATATTGGTAAGATCATATTTTTTTCCACCCTGCATTTTAACACAATACTTATGTTTACACTGTTTTCTATCGAGTTAATTCTGAAGGAAATATACTAAATCCATTTCGGGTTGTCAAGTACTTTACTCTAAAAAAAGCCATTTTCTCAATTTTCGTAATTATTTCATCGAAATTGGTTAATAAACGCGAATAATGGAGACAATATAATTGGCACTTTTTTGTTTTTTTTAGTCACTTATTCATTATGATAATTTTCCCCCTTTTCCGACACGGCTAATTACTTCCGATAATGCCTTAAGAGCGATAGTTACATTTTTATCATCCTGAAAACCGATATGAGCGATCCGAAATATTTTATCTACATATTCGCCTTGACCCTTTGCGAAATAGATTGAATATTTTTTCCGGAGAATATCATGAAATATTTTTGATTCAATATTCGGAGGTAAAATCACTGTAGTCACTGCATCAGAAGGATATCTCGAAAATAATTTCAATCCTAATGAATCAACACCCGCACGAACTGCTTCAGCTCGGATTGAGTGATGATGCCATCTTGATTCGATTCCTTCTTCTTTAATCATCTCCAACGATGCATCTAATCCTTGTATCAAAGTAATAGCCGGAGTCCAAGGTGTATCATTTTTTAAATATGATTCGAGCGCTTTATTTAAATCAAAATAATATTTTGGAATTGAAGATGATTTTATCGACTCAATCGCGCGATCGCTCAACGCAATAAAAGCCAAACCCGGTGGAACCATTAAACCTTTTTGTGATGATGTTACACAAACATCTAACTCCCATTCATCAAATCTCAACTCCATACCACCCACAGAGCAAACTCCATCCACACAAACAAGAGCAGATGATTCATTGTGAATTATTTTTGATATTGAACGAATGTCTGTATATGTCCCCGTTGATGTTTCGCAATGGACGAGATAAACTGCCTTAGCATCCGGATGTTGTTGTAAAACATTTGATATATCTTCTGGTGAAGGTGCATCTCCCCATTCATAATGTAGTTCAATAACATTTAAACCGAAAGTTCTCGGCATCGCAACCCATCGCTCCCCGAATTTTCCATTGTTAACACTTATAATTTTATCACCTGGTGAGAACAAGTTGACAAATGTCGCTTCCATCGCACCGGTACCTGATGATGACAGCGTTAACACGGGTTGAGATGTTTGGAAGAGGTATTGAAGATTGGCATTCACTCTCTTGAATACAGCACGAAACTCATCACTCCTGTGGTGAATGATTGGTACTGCCATCCTCTTCATCACTTTTTCTGGGATCGGCGTGGGTCCGGGTGTAAATAAATATATTCTCCCCTGTTTAGGTTCTTTGGGCATATCTAATCGATCTATCGTTTGTACACTATCTTGCCGCCTACCATCGTCATTTCAACTTGGGTTGAATAAATTTCATTCTCTTTGCATTTCATCATATCGCGATCAATGATGGTCAAATCTGCCCACTTCCCTGCTTCAATTACACCTTTCATACTTTCTTGAAAAGCTCCGTACGATGGTGAACTTGAAAAAGATTTAAGGGCTTCAAGTCGTGACATTTTCTGTTCGGGGTACCAGCCGCCTTTCGGTTCACCATTTTGATGCTGCCGTGTAACGGCAGAATATAAACCGTAAAATGGATTAACAGATTCAACAGGGAAATCGGAGCCGCTTATAATCTCTGTGCCAGTGTCAAGAATCGATCTCCAGGCGTAAGCACCATGTATCCGTTCGGGTCCAATTCTTTTTTCAGCCCAATCCATATCGGATGTAGCGTGAGTTGGCTGCATACTCGGGAGAACACCCAATCGTTTAAACCTCGGTATATCGTTTTGAGCAAGAACCTGGACATGCTCAATTCGCCAACGATTTTGTTTTAACGAATCTGAATTCTTGGGGAGTACTTTTTCGTAAACATCGAGTGTAATCGAGTTAGCCCTATCACCAATGGCATGTGTGCAGACTTGAAATCCTTTTGCCAATGCGTTGCTGCAAACCGATTCCATTTCTTTTTCGCTCATCATAGTCAATCCGCGATTTCCCGGATCATCCGCATACTCGTCAAAAAAAGCCGCACCTCTTGATCCGAGCGCTCCATCCATATAAAGTTTAACTGTTCGTACGGTCAGCATTCCATCATTATGCCCGATCATCGGTCCTGTTTGTAAGAACTGGTTCCATGTTTCACTTGGATAATCGATCGCGGCATAAATCCGTATCGGACATTTCCCTTCATCAATTAACTTCTTGTAGATTTGGATTGTTTTGTCATCAACACCCATATCGTGGACTTCAGTTAAACCTAAAGATGCGCATTCGTTCATCGCGAGTAAAAGTCGCCGTTCAATATCTTCATCGGTTAGCGAGGGGATAATTTTATTCACAAACTCCATAGCATTATCAACGAGTATTCCGGTTGGATTTCCGTTCTTATCTCGTACAATTTTTCCACCTGCAGTGTCCTTTGTTGAAGCATCTATACCCGCAAGTTGTAGTGCCTTTGTATTTGCCCAACATGCGTGTCCATCCACTCTCCTTAAAAATACAGGACGATCACCTGATACTTTGTCTAACATTTCCTTCGTAGGGAATTGCTTAACCTGCCACGAATTTTGGTCCCATCCTCTTCCTAATATCCAATCTCCTTCTTTAGATTTTTTAATTCTTTCCGCTACCATCGTTACAATTTGCTCAGGTGATATTGTACCATTTAAATCAATGTTTTCTAATTTACCCCCCTCACCCAGAATGTGTGCATGTCCGTCAACAAGTCCGGGCAGAACAGTTTTACCTTTCAAGTCTATTACCTCTCGTGCAGAAAACACTTCACTCAGCCTCTCAGATTTGCCGACACCAACAATCATTGAACCCTGAATGGCAACTGCATCTACGATTGAGTTTTTTGAATCAGATGTATAAATATTTCCATTGATTAGAAGTTCATCTATTTCACGTGGCGATTTATTCATAAGAAAGTATATGATGATGATTAATAATACAGCAATGAGTGATATGAGTATTTTTTTCATGACCGAATCTCGATAACATGTTTTCGATAATTCATTAGGAGGGAATATAAAACAATTGCATCCGTTTTCAAAATTGCATTTCGATTGAGTTTTGGGTATGTTTTAAAAATCGAAAAGGAGAATAAATGGTTGAAAAAGAATTTTTAAAATTTGTTGAAATTACTAAACGACTGAGAAAAGAATGTCCATGGGACAAAGAGCAGACCCACACTTCAATAAGACACAGTTTGATTGAAGAGACTTACGAGGTGGTTGAAGCGCTTGATAATAACGATATGAATGAATTAAAGCGCGAGCTCGGCGATTTGCTTTTGCACGTTGTTTTCCACGCGAACATTGCAGAGGAAAAGAATGAATTCACACTCACAGAAGTAATCGACCTTATAAGCGCTAAACTTATCTTCCGGCACCCTCACATTTTCGGAGATACGAAGGTAAAAGATACAGACCAGATAATTCATAACTGGGAAAAATTGAAGATGAAAGAAGGACGGGAATCGTTGATGGACGGAGTTCCGAAAGAATTACCCGCACTTTTACGCGCTCATCGATTAACCGACAAAGCCGCCCGTGTTGGCTTTGATTGGGAGAAAAAAGAAGATGCTTGGAAAAAAGTTGATGAAGAGATGATTGAATTGCATCAGGCAATTGAACAGGGTGACCAAGAAAAGGTGGAAGAAGAATTTGGTGATCTGTTATTCGCGATGGTTAATTACTCCCGTTTTATAAAAGTCAACCCCGAAAATGCACTCAGGCAAACTGTTGATAAGTTTATTTCACGTTTTCAATATATTGAGAAACGATTAAAAGAGATGGGAAAAGATATTCACTCTTCGTCGTTGGAGGAGATGGATGGGCTGTGGAATGAGGCGAAACTTTTGAAATAAATTTCAACAGATTATTTATATGAACTGTTGAACGACCGATTTCCATATATATCATAATCGTCCGAAGATTCTGTCTGTTCCCGGTAGTTCGTATCCTATAATTCTATCAAATTAGAATGTTCCCCTATTTCGCAGCATTAACAAATACATAATTAAGAAAAACAAACCAAATGTGAGAATAATGTAAAGCAATGTATAAATAGCCCCACGTTTTTTCTCCTCCATTGTCTCCTCTTTAAATTGCTTTTCGATTTCGATATATTTCTTTTTATGAATAAATACAAAATAAAGAGCAATTAAATATGCAACAAATATAATAATTTGTTTGGGTAGCGAATCGAATGGCAAACGGAAATTATGTTCTACACAAAGATTGATCAGTGCCAAAAAGGTTAAAATATTGAGAATTAAGAATATTGACACGGTGATCATCGCCGTCCATTCGGGTGTACTATCTAAGCCCAGAATCTTTGCCCATCGATATAGTTTATAGAAGACATATTTGTAGAAACGACTCACAGCATATTACCTTTCTTGAACTATTTGTTGTATCTACTCAGAACTGATCGATGCTAATACTGCCTCATTCCGTTTTCGTATTTATTTCCGACTTTCCGTTGGTGTGATATTTATCGTACGCATCGATGATATCTTTTACAAGCTTATGCCGCACAACATCGTTGCGATCAAAATAACAAAATTCAACACCGTCAATTTTGTGAAGTATTTCCTGAATCTGAACCAAACCCGATGTTGTCTTGGTAGGTAAATCTATTTGAGTGATATCTCCGGTTATTATCGCTTTAGAATTCGCGCCAAGCCGCGTTAAAAACATTTTCATCTGCAAACTGGTTGCGTTCTGTGCCTCGTCGAGTATAACGAACGCATTATTCAATGTCCGCCCTCGCATATATGCAAGCGGTACCACCTCTATAACTCTTCGCTCAATATACGCTTTCAATTTGTCGGGAGGAATCATATCATCAAGCGCATCGTAAAGCGGACGCAAATACGGATCGACTTTTTCTTTTAAATCTCCCGGCAAAAATCCTAAACTCTCGCCCGCTTCGACAGCCGGACGCGCGAGTATGATCTTTGTAATCTCACGATTCTTTAATGCGGATACAGCCATTGCAACAGCAAGGTATGTTTTGCCTGTCCCTGCCGGACCAATGGAGAATACGATATCGTTTCTTTTTATCTGATAAATATATTCTCTTTGTCCAGGTGTTTTCGCGCGGATGATACCGTTTCTGGTGAAAAGAACTGCATCTTCAGTATCCTCAGCGCCTGACTGAGAAACCACACCTTTGGGTAAAGCCGGTTCACCGTTCACTTTCACAAGATCGATGATTGTTTCAACATCATTAACAGACAGGTTTCCGTTTTTATTTAAGATATATATCAACTCTTTGAAAATTTTTTCAAGCTGATCTACTTCTTGCTGATTTCCACGGCAGGTAATTTGGTCTCCCCTGACTGTAACAGTCGCGCTGAACTGTTCTTCCAATATGCGCAGATTAGCATCGTTTAAACCGAGTAACCTGAGCATATCCACTCCTTCGGCTTTTATTTTTTTATCGACCAATTATTCAGTTCTCTCCTTTTTAATAACTGTTTATAAAAGAAAGAAACCCTTCTCTCATAAAAAATGAGGAAGGGTTTCTCATATATAATGCTTATGTAAACAAACTATTTATTTTGACCGACGCTCGCGCGATTTATGGTTTCTTTTCTTCTACCGGTGCTGCTTCAACCGGCGCAGCAGCTACTTTTTGTCTGTAATACCGATTTGCTGCCGATTTCTCTTCTTTGCTTAATTCCTTTCCATCAGGAATCTTTAATACCCATTTTGGTTTAATTACATCAGGGTCTTTAATCTTATCGCGGTTACCCTGCCAGATTTTGGGCCACATCCATGCGTTGGCATAGATATCTTTTTTCTTGGCAATGTTCCAGAGGCAATCTCTGTCTCTGCCCCATGTACCGACGGTATAGGTTTTTTCTTTCTGGATACTGTTCATCAAACCGGTAATTTTATCCTGCAAAGCTTTTACTCTATCGCCATAACGAGGTATTAAAGAAATCTTGCTTGCCGCCATTTCCTTTATCCGGGCATCCAATTTTTCTAATTCATCTTTATAATTGACGAGTTCAGCATCGGACATACGTTGAAGTTCAGCAATCCGATTTTCCATCTGAGTTAATTCTTTATCGAATGCTTCCACATCAGCACGCGTAACACCGAGTGATGCGTATAAAGCATCTTCGCAAGCCAATATATCAACATCAAGTTTCTGAGATTGGATCTTCAATCCATCAACTTCACCTGTTAATTTTGTAAGTTCCGCCTGCAAATTAGCTTGCTTCTCTTTCAAAGTTTTCATCTGCTCTTGCCATTGTTCTTTGGTCATCTCTTCTTGAGCAATCAATGGAGTAACCGTTACGAAAAGAACGAACACGAATAACGAAAGTAATAAGATCTTTTTCATATTATTGACCTAATCCTTTCTTCACGGCTTCCTGATCGGATTGGCATTGCTGAAGCTTACCGTTCTTCTCAGCCACTTGCTTTTCAATGGAAGCTTTTTCCGATTTTTTCTCTTTTATTTGATTCTCAAGAGCACTGACCTGTGCTTTTAAAGAATTTAGCTGCTGCAGCTCTTCTTCGGATGGGGAGCTGGAACAACTGGAAATCAGCATCCCACCCGTAATAAGCGAAACAACGAGTGTTAGTTTAACGAATTTTTTCATGAAACTCTCCTATATTAGTTCCTATATCCTGTATCAAATTGTAATTGAAAATAAGAAATAAATTGAATTTTGTCAAGGTTTCCACAAAATAAAGTTTTCAACACCCTTTTCTATAAAAGTCCTTTTTCAGCAAAACTGGCGTATTTATCGCGTGCAAGGATAATATGATCGTTTAAAGGAATTCCGAGTATTTTACCAGCCTCGCCAATTTGACGTGTAATTTGGATATCATCGGCGCTTGGTTCCGGATTTCCGCTTGGATGATTATGCAATATTATGATGCTTGCCGCAGTCTCGATTATGGCATGTTTAAATACTTCGCGCGGGTGCACTAGAGAACTATTTAATATTCCAGTTGTGATAATTTTATCAGAAAGTAAATGATTCGCGCTATCCAATAAAAGAACCTTGAAGATTTCTTGCTGCGCATCTTGTAATAGTGGTTGGTACAAAGCTACAACGTCGATCGGAGAAGAAATAGTAATACGTTTTTTTTCTTTTTCGATTGCCGAGCGTCTGCCTATCTCAAATGCGGCAACAAGTGCGATCGCTTTCGATTTTCCCATTCCTTTGAATTTCTGCAGTTCATTATATGTCCGCTTGGCTAACCTATCTAGCGTATCATATTCTTTTAAGACCGTCTTCCCGAGATCAACCGCCGTAATTTTGCCGGCTCCGGTCCTAAATAATATCGCGAGCAGTTCCGCATCTGATAGCGCTTCACTGCCGTGACGCATAAGTTTTTCACGAGGACGCTCCTCAATCGGCCAGTCTGTAATTTTTTGATGGTAAGATGACGGCTCGCTGACTTTTTTTATTTTTGTAGTCACAACACTCCCCTTTCTTTAAATCATTTTAATTCATCGAAAGATATATCTTCTAATTTTTCAATTTCACCATTAATAAATTGCATGATGTACATCTCATCATTAATGCGGTTTTCGGTAAACGATATCCTCCGGTGAATACCTTGAAATTGTTTTCCGCTTTGTAAGGAATGAACTACTGCCTCGCGTGTGATATTTCCATCGGATATTTTGTTTAAAATAAGCCGACAAGCATCGTATCCGATTATGGAATAACGCGAAGGCCGCTTTTTCATTTCATGAATAAATATATTCTCAACCGATTTGTATCTCGAATCGTTTTCATCAAAATATGAATCGGTAATAAATATGATTCCGTTCAGGTAACGCTTGTTCGCCTCAAGATTTCCCGGTGCATACCATTCATTGCTGCCGAACAATTGCGTCTTGATATTAAAATAATTGATCTGTGAAGCGAGAACTCCGATATCTTCCTGATCAGAAATTGCTAAGAACAATCCTTGAATTGAAGTAATAGGAATCTTTAAATTTTCTTCGGACTTTTTACTTCCCTGTAAAGCCAAACCGCTTTTCCTGATATTATAAAATTGTTCGCTTAAGTCGGTGGAACCTTTTGCATAATACTGAATGTCCGCTATCTTTGCGCCTAACTTTTCCGCTTCCTTCCTGAATGCATCTGCCGAAGATTTGCCGACTGTTTCACCTGAAGCAAGAATAGCGATTGTTTTTAATTTCAGCTTCTTGACAATATAACGTGCTAGCAGTCTGCCCCGTACTTCATAATCGGGATTTAGCTGGAAAACATATTTTCCTTTTGAAGCAATTCCCACGGCAGTTGCGGTTGGAGCGAATAGGGGCATGCTCAATCTGGCAGATTCTTCTGCAATCCGCATTGTCTCGTCACTACCCAACGATCCGATTACAGAGATTACATCTTCGTCATCTGCGAGTTTTCTAAATTCTTTAACCGCAACCGATAAATTCCTGTCGGTATCACGAACATCCAATAATGCTTGTGGTGCTGTACTGTTTTGTATAGTGTACTCACTCAACGCGAATTTTATTCCATCCAACAACTCATTTGAGATAACCTGCATGCTGCCACCGCTTGTCTGTTTGGAAAATGGAAGCAATACACCGATTTTTATACTCTTCCCTGTTTGCAGACGGAAATCTAATCGTTGATATAGACCTGTATAATAACTGCTACTGTCTCTCTGTAGAACTTCCTTAACAAGCTTTTGAGCATCGTTTATCTTTCCGATGTGGTAATATTTCTCGGCTAATTTCAAATGTATGAAATCAACCATACGAATTGCCTTTGTGCTTTTTAGGATATTATTCAAATCATCAGCGGTGAGATATTTATCGGTTATCTCATTCAATAATTTTTCCGATTTCGAACTCAACGAAGTATCGTCCCCGCTTTCGATGCAATCGCGCAAGGCGATAGCTGATTCATAATTCTTTTGAAGGTATAAGTAATCCACCGCGAGCGTGAATAACGCATCGCTTGAGTAAGACGATGATGGAAATAATTTCAATAAATCTTTCAAGATCAAGATGGATGCTTTGAATCTCTTCATCTTTTGCAACGTTTTCCCGGCCATCATGTACGATCCGGTTGTTCTTTGATGAATTGTTTTTTGATTCATTAAAGAATCAAAGATGTTGAATGCTTCTTCGTATCGTTTGTTTTGAAAATACTTTAAACCGGTGGTGAAATATTTCTCTGCCACAGCGTCGTAATGGAATTTATCCTGTGCATCGCAGTAATAACAGGAGAGCAGAATAAAAACAATTATTGATATTTTGGATAATTTATATTTCATCTAAAAATATTACAGAAATTATCGGATATTTCCAATCTAATAATCACGTCTCATTGTCCTGATCCCTGTTATAAGGAAAAAGGATCCAACTACTCCGGATACCAGGATAAACGAAGCGGTTGAGATGAATAACGAATTTAATTCAAACGGCACACCTTTCAGCATGTAAGCAAAGAACCCGTTTAAAGGAATAAATGTTGATGCGACTAATAACGTCAGATATATGATGCTTAACAAAAATATCAACGTGGCATTTTGCGACGATGCAATCCGTATAGGATTTTTCTCTTTAAAATCGGCAAAATAAGATCCCATTCCAAGATTCATACTTACAGAAATAAACGCCACCGACGCTGTAAGAAGAGCGGCGGAATTTACCAGAACAGGAAATTCCATCAAAGATCTGTGAGAAAATAAAACCAATAATTCACTTAACAATAAAACAGGCACAAACCAAATCCAATATTTCAGCATAAATATTTTATTCCGCTTGACCGGAGAAGATAATACCGACCAGAAATTCGGTCCCTCTATGCTCATGCTGGGATATATAAATCTCAACGCAATAGATACAATTAGAAAAGAATTGAATAAAAGAACTACCATATATGAAACAGTTTGTAGAAATGGCATATTCTGTTTAAGGTTTATGTTTGAGATGCTCACCATAAATAAAAGTACTAGCAGAGTGATTATACCAGAGTGAATCCATTGGCTTGGTTCACGTACGAACTGCCAGAATTCTTTCTTCAACAGGACACTCGATTGTAAATTGATTTTAGATTTTCGCTCTAAAGAGAATACGCGCGGTTTTTCTCGTTTCGTGTTTCCTGATGCGCTAAATTCCAATGAAGCTAACCAACTCGTGAAAAATATTTTTTTTCCAACCAATACCATTGCGCAGAACAAAATAATCGTTGTTATAAGAATTAGAATTGTGTACGAAAATGCCAAAGCATGATCCCCTTTCATCGTCCAATACAATGACTCGGCAATCCAATAATTTGGCAAATATTTTGTCATCCAGTGGTCGAGATAACCGAAATATTGATCGAGATTGGGATAATGCTGTAATATTCTCGCGACGAGTTTGAGCGGACTCGTTATGGTAAAATAACCGGTGAGAAATCCGATATACAACATTGTTAAAAGAGCAACTAATTTTTTAACTCCGATTCGCCCAGCATATCTTACCAAAAATAATATCAGTATCACCGCGAGACATCCTGCTATCAGCATGAACGGAATCAACATCAAAAATAATGTCCGTAAATAGAACAGCCAATCCATGTGGAAATGCGATCCGTAACCAAGAAGCACTGCGAACGCTATGATAAAAAATGCCGATGAGCTGTAAAAAAAGTTATCGAAGAATTTTATCAAAAATAGTTCGGTATGGCTCACCGGTTTTGTCATGTAATATTGGACCTCGCTGGAACGGTAAAAAGTGGCGTACGATACGATAATATTTCCGACATTGATCGACACAAAATAGACGAAAAGTATCATCGAGAGAAAACGATGAAGCAGGAATGAACCTAATTTTGCCGTATCCAACAAGTAATCTGTTCCAACACGAGTAGCGTAAAATGCACCTAACGCAAAACCACCGAATATTATTGCAGACGCGAGATTCCGGAAAATATTTTTTACCTTCAACTCAAACGACTGTTTCAGAAACGATAATATTTTAAAACGCGCGATGTGAATTAAGATTTTCATTTCGTTAGCTCAAGAAAAACCGATTCAAATTTACCATCCCCGCTTTTTTCAACCATTTTTATGTCATTTGTCGGTCCTTCATATATTAATCTGCCATCCTTTATAATTCCTATCCTATCACATAACTCCTCGGCAACAGGTAAGCTGTGAGTTGACATGAATATCGTAATACCCTTTTTTGATTTTTCTTTGAAGGTAGTTTTTACAATATGAGCGCTGCGCGGGTCGAGTCCAACCATCGGTTCGTCTATCACTAAGACTCGTGGTTCGTGCAACAGTGCCGCTGCTATAACCACTCTCTGGCGCATCCCTTGAGAATAATTTTCTGTCCGCTGATCTATCCAAGAACCGATTTCAAATAATTCCAATAACTCCTTAATTTTCTTAGTTGCCTTGTCATGATCAACGCTGTACAATCCGGCACTAAAATATAAAAATTCTCTTCCTGTCAATTTTTCGTATAAGAACGGTTGATCAGGAATGTACCCTATCTTATGCTTCGCCTCAAGTGGTTGTTTCAGGATATCGTAACCATCGACTACAATCGAACCGGAAGTTGGAATGAATAAACCGGTCATCATTTTAATCGTCGTTGTTTTACCCGCTCCGTTTGGTCCAAGGAAACCATAAAATTCCCCCGTTCCGATATTGATCGATAAATCGTTTACTGCCGTAAAATTGCCGAATCTTTTTGTTAATTTTGATATTTGAATCATCTCGTCTCAATCTTTTTTATTTAATGTTTCAAATATTTTTGAAAGATGCAAAAATCAACATCATTCCTTGCGCCATTGTATTGTCTGCCATCTAAATCCATCCGATTCCATAATTATCGCACCATCTATATCGGTTCGATGAGTTGTTATCGACCGTTCCTTAAATCTATTTAACACAGTTGGTGATGGATGACCGAATTTGTTATATTTACCAACCGATATTATTGCTGAAGATGGTTTTATGTATTCTAATAATTCATCTGTCGAACCTGTTTTACTTCCGTGATGAGATACTTTCAACAGTTCGCTCTTCAGCCATCCACCATATATTTTTGTAACATTTTTATCAATCTCTTTTTCCGCATCTCCCATCAGCAACAAGGAATTATTTTTGTGAATAATCCGCAAGACTATTGAAGCATTGTTTACATTTTTATTGTCAATACCTGAATCAGACGGTGAAACGGTGTAAACTCGGACCGTGGATGATGAGTATAGATTCATACCCCGGTGAATTATCTTTCGATTTAATCCAAGAGAATCTGTTAAACTGATATATTCTTCGCATAAAGTCGATGAACATTTCATACTTGATTCGTATATCTGACTGACCGGTATCTGACGTAAAAGACTAGGCACTCCACCCAAATGGTCTGCATCCGGATGAGTTATAACGAGACGATCGATTTTTTGCACTTGTCGATATTTTAATAATGGCAGTATGAATCTATTAGCTGCATCAATATTGAAAGTTCGTGGACCGGCATCAATCAGCATATTACTACCCTCAGGATATTCAATATAAATTGCATCACCCTGCCCAACATCAAGAAATGTGACACGTAAAGGTTTTTCTTTAAGCGTACTTATTAAAGATGAAATCATCATCACGTTCAATAAAATAAGTGTGACTATCGCTAATTTCCCTCGCAGTCCTTTTTTATAAAAATTAAAAATAACAACTATGAAAATGTAAAAATATATCGCATCGATAGTTTGTAATCTTAAATCGGAGAAGGCATACGGTATTGAACCGAACCAATCAACCATTTTCAACATAATTTGGGTGCACAGTTTGGCACTTTCGGCATAGATCGATCCTATCCAATTAGATGCAAATGAGAAAGCAACCGAGGTCATTCCGATGATAAGGATAAGATTGGAAAGCGGGACTATTATCAGGTTTGCGGCAAAACTTATTATTGATATTTTTCCGAAGTAGATTGATGTGAATGGAAGCGTTCCTATTCCGGCGGCGAGAGTAACTCCAAACGACAGAATCAGGAAGTTCACCAATCTATTGGATATTATTTTTTCAGGCAGGTATTTTTTTACGTATATGATTTTGGGATAAAGATAGACCATTGATAATACTGCCATATATGAAAGTTGAAAACCGGGAAGCAGCAATTGCTTGGAATCGATTACGAGTAAGATTACAGCAGAAACGGCAAGAGTATTATAAATATCTGTTTTTTGTTCCAAAAGTTTGCCGATCAAGAAGACAACCGCCATGATAACAGATCGGCTGACAGATGGTGAGTTTCCTGTGAGATAATTGTAATAGACAAGAGCCAAGCAAGTAATTAGAATGCTTGCTTTCTCAGGTAATCGCATCAATTGTAAAACCGCAAGAAGAATAAGCACAATAATCGCAACATGTAAACCCGAGACTGCAAGTATGTGCATAACACCGCTGTTGATGAATGCGGTTTTAACTTCCGCAGATATTTCACTCCTCTCTCCAACAATCAACCCTTTTAAAAATTTCGCTTCCTCCCCGCCTATCAACAAATCCAACTTTTCAGTAACCGCTTTTCTGACAGGATATACGAATAAAGAATTGAATGTATTTTGTTCAATCCCTACAAGCGAACTGTCATCAAGTTTTTCAGGGAAGAATCTCGCGTGTATATCCAAAAGACTTAGATAATATTTTAAATCAAACTCACCCGGATTACGGGCAGTTCGTACCGTGGACATTTCCCCCTTTAATCTGAGCCGCACACCGTAATTGAGTTTCGCTTTTGCAGATTCATCGACAGCAGAATTTAACACTGAGACGTACAGATCACCTGATACATTTCTCATCTGTGAATCGATTACGATTTTTTGAACATTCAGAATAAAACGAATCGATTGGGCACTCTTCCTCGGCAACTCCACAACAATTCCTTCTACGATTACAGGACGTGCAATATTGGAATATTCAGAAATATCATCAATCGACCTGTAGTTTGAATCGAAAGACATCTTTGATGAACCGAATAAAATTAAAAGAACGAAAATAATAATTTGTCTTTTATCTTTTGTCCGATTGACCATACCGGCTATAAAATAGATCGCGACAACTGCGCAGCTAATTAAAAGCAGGATAAGTAGAGGAATGTTGTAATAGTAAGATAATATAATTCCGATGCAATACGGTATCAGGAACTTCATCGCAGGTTTCGTATTGAACATCGCCCCCATTACAGTACTTACCTCATGATTTCAGGAACTCTAAAATTGCAGGGGTTACATCTGTAATTTTCTTTATTGTTTTCGTCAACAGATGATGATTTTTGCCGAATGCGAAAAACGGAACTGGGTTTCTTGTATGACTTTTTGTTGAAAGATCTTCAATATTTCCATGATCGCTGGTAATTACCAACACCATTTTATTCTGATCCATATTCTCAACGATCTGCCCGATAAATGAATCAATTTTTTCTAACACACTAACTGCCTGATGCATTGACTGGCTATGCCCCGCATGATCTGTATAAAAATATTCAAACAGAACAAAATTGCATCGTTCGGCAATTTTAATAAATCGTTTTGCCGCTTGTCCAACGGTGATTGGAGTAATATCTGGATATCCGAGATTATCCCATCTATCGTTCGTAATATCCGCAGACAATCCATGATGATTTCTAAGGGTTTCAGCATCGTTTAATGGTGATCCTGTCGATCTCCACGCGTATGATATTGCCGCGTCGCGATTGTGTGTGGCTATGTAATCGAAGTATTGTCTCGGAAAAGCGTTCGCGTAACATGATCGATAACCATCATCACGCAATTGCCGGAATATATTCTTCTCTTCTACGATCGATTTTAAAGAGGAATAAAGATACGGACCGAAATGTTTACCTATAACTTTTGCCGTGTTCACACCTGTTAATAATGCCGATTGTCCCGTACCGCTTTGCGGTAACCCTGATACACCCAGTGTTGCATTGATTGCGACATAAGAACATTCTTCATTCCTGAAATGATTCGATTTCTTAGATGGGATATTTCCATCGAAATATTTGTTTAAAGAATTCATGTTAGCATTAAAGCAAGGATTTATCTTTGGATTCTTCGATCCTACTCCTAATCCATCAACAAAAACCATCATCACATGTTTATCCGATTTCATTCCCGAACCGGATTTTTTAAATCAAGTATCCACGCTTTTTCAATTTCCCTCATCGACTCGTTGAAGACAGCCGGAAATGTTTCCTCAATGGTTTTCCCTTCGCGGAATCTTTTTATCGTAGCATCAACTTTTTGCTCGCCAAACCTTTCTAACAGGAACTGGATTGTCGATCCCAGCTTAGCGTAAAGATCTCTTAAACCTTTTTTATCCAATGTTCTGGCGTAATCCTCACCTAGGTCGGCTAAGGTAGATATATTCAATTGAACAGGTCTGCCGAATTTCTCCACATCGTTTCCTGCCATTAATGAATACGCTTCGGCGAACCATGGCGGGCAAGCAGGTATCTGATCAAGTAAAGCGCGTGAAATGATCTTGCACAAAACATTATCGATATTTTCCCTTTTCTCTCTTTCATCGAAAGACACAACATAAAGTTTATCGTTTTTATAATCGCCGTCTTCAAAAACTTTCGAACCCGATTCATATTTCATTCGTGCTGCGGTTGCCAGGATAAATAAAGTTTTCTTTTCTAAAAATCCAAACCCGAATTTGCTCCGGTAACGTTCATATATTTTTTCGGATGACGAAATGATATTTCTTAACTCATCCTTCGGTATCGATTTTTCAAACTTAATATTAAAATATTTAGATGACGTTGATTGCAGCACCCTGAGTTGAGGAAATACAACCTGAGAAAACAGCAATATCACAATCATTAATCGCATCAGCATTTTATTCCTTTCAAATTGAATATCGTTATTTACTCTCGATCATTACTGTTACAGGACCGTCATTTATGAGGTGTACGTTCATCATTGCGCGGAATTTACCTGTTTTGACTTTATCTTCGCCAAGTTCATTGCGCAAATGATAAACAAATTTATCGTACAATGATTCAGCCAGTCCCGGTTGAGCGGCTGTGCTGTAACTGGGTCTGTTACCGCGTGTTGTATCGCCGTAAAGTGTAAATTGCGAAATTACCAACGCTTCACCTTGGATATCTTTCACAGATAAATTCATTTTATCTCCGTTATCTTCAAATATCCTCAGATTACTGCAGCGCGAAGCAAGGTAGCGGGCTTCTTCTTCAGTGTCGTTGTGTTTAACGCCAAGTAATATCAAAATACCTCTGCCGATCGCACCAATCATTCCACCATCCACATCAACGCTCGATTGTTTAACTCTTTGGATCAATACTCTCATTTATTAGCTTCGCCCTGCTTTCACAACTCTTTTGATTCCGTTATAATCCTTGAAAGATTCGATTTCAGAATATTTATCATTCTCAAATATTCTTTTGACTACCTCTGCCTGGTTATAACCGACCTCCACGAATATCGATCCGGTATTATTTAAGACCGTATGACCTAACTTAGAAATCATTCGATAAAAAGATAGTCCATCGCCATAATCGGTGTAAGAATATTCGGGTTCAAAAAGCCGGACTTCCGGTTGAAGTGTTTCGAGTTCGTTCTTCGGTATGTATGGTGGATTTGAAACGATGATATCAAATTTATCTTGCGCGAATCTTTCGTTCATGAAATCGGTTTGAACAAATTTTACTCTATCAGAAACACCCGCTAACGTTGCGTTCTGTTTCGCAACCTCAAGCGCATCCGCACTTCTATCGATAGCAGTAACCACGGAATCAGGAATCATTTTTGCCAAGCTGATCGCGATGCAACCCGATCCGGTGCCGATATCTAAGATGGAGATATTTTTCAATATTGATGTTTTGCAATGGTTTAAAACAGATACAACCAATACTTCTGTGTCGGGACGTGGAATGAGAACTGCAGGATTAACCTCGAACCGAATTCCCATAAACTCAGTATAGCCGAGGATATACTGCACCGGTTCGTGTTTCAATCTTCTATTGAAAAATGATTTATATTTTGCTAACTCATCAGGTGATAAGATTTTGTCAAACTTCAGGTACAAATCGATCCTCTTAAGATCAAGCGTATGGGCAAGCATCAACTCCGCATTGAGCCGTGCATCATCGATTCCTTTTTCTGAAAGATAATTCGCGCTCCATTCAATGAGCTTGAGTATAGTCCAGTTTTGTTCTTCTTCTCTTTTCATCATAATTCCTTGTGGAATGAAGATAATAAGGAAGGAGAAATAAAACAAACCGACGGCTGGAAGGAAGATCGTCCACCCACCTTTACATTAAAACCTCCGGTATCTTTCTCGTTACTCTTTTGAAGATATTGGAGGTCTAACAGGTTAGCTTTCAATCTCCCCATCTACGAGGGGGAGATTATAGAAGGGGTCGAAATAAATAAGCAAATAAAATCTCCAACATTTTCTTGAGACCACCCAAATTAAATAACGGAGGTTTGCGTAAATTCAATTTGCTTTCAACACAACAATCGTAATATCATCGGATTGAGAGGTATTAGCACTGTGCAGTTTTACAGAATCGACAAGGTTATTAAGAACCGTCTCAGCATCATCAGTCCGATGCTGCGTTACTAATGAGCACAGACGTTCGTCACCGAATTCTACATTATCGCTGTTCATAGATTCATTTACGCCGTCTGTAAACAGTACAAGCAAATCGTCTTTCTCTAAAGTTACTTCGCCATCATTGTATGATATACCGGTGTTCATAATACCAAGTATCATTCCACCTTTGTCGAGCAATTCCAACGAGCCATCAGCGTGAACAAGTATCGGCGGATTATGTCCGGCGTTCACATATTTGAATATCTTCGACTCGGTATCTAATATCCCCCAGAAAAATGTAATGAATCTGCCATTCGATGTGTTTTCATAGATAAGATCGTTCACGCGCTTAGTCAATTCCGAAAGCGACAGTCCAAGCGGCACCAACGCCCTAATTGTTGCTTGCAAACTTGCCATTAAGAGTGATGCCGGAGTCCCTTTGCCCGATACATCGCCAATCGCGATTACGAAATGCTTGGAACTCAGTTTGATAACATCGTAATAATCGCCACCCACTTGCTTGGAAGATATATTTACGGCGGCAATATCGAATGACGGAATTTTTGGTAAAACTGCCGGTAATAACCCTTTTTGAATCTCCCTCGCGATTATCAATTCATCTTCCATCTTTTGCTTCTCGATAGCATCGTTGAATAATCTAACGTTATCGAGCGATATCATCGCCAAATTGCCGAGTGAAGAGAGAAACTCCAAATCTTTTTGAGTGTATGTGTCTTGGTTTAACTTCTCACCGAGTGCCAACAATCCTTTTGTTTGCTGTTGAAGCTGCAACGGAATGATCGCTTCTATCCCGGCATTCTCAAGCCATCCCTGCCATTTCTTTTCTGTTTTACTGTTCATCTCGCTAACGAGCATCGGCCTGGTTAACGATGGAATATATTGACAAACATCCTCCCTATTTTTTCTGTCAAGTTTTTCTGCGACCACATTCATCGTTCCGTTCTCTTCAAGACAAAGGAAGTAGCGGTTAACTCCGATTTGTCCCATTACCGAGAATATTAAAAGTTTGATAAGTCTGTTCTTCTCTAAAACAGAATTGAATTCTTTCCCCACTTCAAAAAGAGTATTCAACTCCTGGATCTTCCTGTCGAGTTGACGGTTTACAACGCTCAATTCTTGTATGAACAAACCTTTTTCAATAGCGACTGCGGCAATATTCGCGATAGATTTGATGTAAAGAATTTCTTTATCTGTCAACTTTGTTCTGTTCCCGGGAGTGATGCCGGCAATTCCAACGATACGGTCACGCGCCACTAACGGTATCAGCATAGTAATGCCGATAGTTTGAAAATCTTTTATCCATTGATAACGTCGTTTATCTTCTTTACCGACGAAAATAATCCGTTTGGGGATTTTAGAAATCTTCCATTCTGTCTTTGATGAATCGGTGTGTATTCCTTTAGCAATTTCTGTTTTGAAAATATTGGTACGATTTTCGAGAATGACTATCCCTTTTAGGGACAGAAATTTCCCCATCATGGTAAGAAGAAAATGATTAAAGATAAATGTAAGATCGAGCGAAGCATTCACGACTGAACTGAACTCGAAGAGAGATGTCAGCTCAAACGCGTTTTCAGTTTTGATTTGATTTTTGGATTTTTCCTTCATTGCCGCCATATCATCCCACAGCGGTCGACATCTTTTTCATAAGATGAACTTCACATTTTTTATCGTCACGGATTTTATATTCAACACTATCCATCAGCAAACGCATAAGGTGAATTCCCAAACCGCCGCGCCGTGGATGCACGAGGTATTCTTTCATATCCGGCGATTTTATTAATTTCGGATCGAGCAATTTCCCCTGATGGGTAATAATCACCTCGAACTGTTGTTTATTAGTCAATACCTTTATCTCCAATTCCTTATTGGGTGCGTATTCATACGCATGTTTGATGATGTTGGTGCATGCCTCATCAACAGCGAGCGATATTTTACTCACCGTCTCATCATCGAAACCGAAATTGCGCGCGGCGTCGGATACAAATTCGCGCACAACACTCAGTTTTTCGGTATTGCTTGATATATTCAATATAGATGTTATCATTTCTATTGTCTCATCACTTTCCGGGCATTAAGTATTTCTTAATGATTATTTTATCGAACAAAATTTTTGAATCGCCTCCGCTTCGTCCGATGTAATATCATACAAGAGCGGAAATCCCAATAAATCGAAAACATTATATATCTTTGAAGACATATTCGACAGTTTTATATCTCCGTTGTTTTTTCTAACGTCTTCAATGTACGCCATGAAAACGCCCAAACCCGCGCTGCTGATGTAGTTCAGGTCTTTGCAATTCACAACGATATTAAAGACTTTTTTATCGATGAGAGTTTGAAATAATTTTTCTAACTCGGGTGCCGTATGCGCATCGAGATAACCTTTTAAATCTACCACTTGTATTTTTTGATTCTCTCGAATTGCGACTTTAAAATTACTCATAATTGACTCCATTTATTTTATTTTTTCCATTTCAACACAACTATTGTCAAATCGTCTTCGGGGGGTTCATGCATCATGTGCGAATCGACCGCAGTGATCAGGGCATCGCGAATGTGCATCGAAGATTTCTGCATAACACCTACAACAACCTCCTGCAAGCGTTCGTAACCAAATTCGGGTACACCATCGGGGCGTGCTTCAGTTACACCATCGGTGTAAAATACCGCAACATCACCGCTTTCCAATTGGATTTCTATCTGCGTGATTGTCCGCTCGAATATTTCAACGCTGCCCATTCCCAAACCGAGACCGATCGATTTTATATATCCTGCATTAGACTTTGATACGTGAAGAATGGGGCAATGCCCCGCTCTGGCAACTTTCATCAAACCCGTTTTCACATTAACCACTGCGTAAACAACACTGATGAAAGAACGGCTATCAATCGTTTCTATGAGTGCGCGTTGAGCTTCTATTAAAAACTTTCTCGGTTCAGTATAGATTTTGCTGAGCGATTGGAATATTCCTTTCATCTCAGCCATATAAAACGCGGCAGAAACTCCTTTTCCAGAAACATCTCCGACTAAAATACCTAAATGCTCATTATCGATCATCAAGAAATCATAGTAATCGCCGCCCACTTCGAATGCCGGAGTGGAAAGCGCTTCTAAATCGATATTCTCAAGTTCCGGAATACGCTGAGGCAAAAGCTTCCGTTGCATCTCTTGTGCGAGCATCATCTCGCGCATCAATCGTTCTCTCTCTAGAGATTTCTCGATCAATCTTGAATTTTCAATTGCGACTGTCGCCTGATCGGCAAATGCCGAAATAACATCTATATCGTCTTTATCAAAACCGTATTCAACATCTTTCGTGGCATATAAAATACCGATAACGTTTTCATGGGAGACAAGCGGAACTATCGCCATCGAACTGAATTTATTAACAGACATTTTTATTCCCTGAGTCCTCTTATCATCTCCGATACTATCGATAATAATTGGTTTGCCATGATCAAGTACCGATTGTCTGATGGAAGGGCGAATAGCTTCCATAATAATTTCTGTTTCTTCTTGAGAAATATTTTTCAACCCCGCGATTGCCACATCATTTTCGTGAATTGCAGAATTATTCATGTATTTTTTTGAATTGTGCAGTGCGATAATTTCTAACCATGCACTTTTCGCCTCGCACACTTGAAGTGTCATCGCCGTGACCGTTTCAACCAGTTCATTGAAATCGAAAACTTGCGTAACCAACTTACTTAGATTGTGCAGGGACGCTACCTCGCTAATTTTCCTGTCGAATGCCTCGGCAGTCGGAAGATGAAACAAGGTGCTGATAAATGTCATACCGAAATATATAGTCGCGAAGAGAGCTACATCCTTGATGAATGTTTGTAGAGGCGGTGAATAAAATAAAATCGATTGACCCACCACCGTCTGCCCACGGGCTAAAACTATATCGAAGCCGATGAATATTAAAAATAGGAAGAATCCATAAACGATGCTGAGAATTTTTTCTCTCTTGGTCAGATAAACTATCCAGGAAACACGGAAAGAATTCCACAGCATGGCTGCCAGAGTGATAAATGTAAGAATCGTTGATATAGTTCCATACTCCATCGGACGATAAAACAGAGCCGTTACAGATGAAACGATGATTAGAATTATGAGAATGATGAAATTCCTCTTTGTTCCTTTTCTTCTTTTTGAAAATAGAATATCGCGAAGTATCATTACAAGCAGAACCATCGTGACACCAAGGACTATACTTGCAAGATTCGCCCAGAATACTGAATCGAATCCGAGCGGTAAAAGATATTCGTTCTTCACCTCAAAACCGCTCGGCGAGATAATGAACATCATCGCTGTAGCTGTTGCGGCAACCAAACTTAAAACAAGGGCGAAACCTAATTTCTTGGAAGGTGTTTGTTCCCGTTTCCAAGTCGATTCAAGCATGATAAATAGAGTTGCGAAGGCAGCCAATATGAGAATTTCACGAAGTAAAATTATCCAACCGATTTCTATATCTACACTCTGCCGTATGATATCGACAACGAAAACGATGAATAAAATAAATCCGGTCGTTCCCAGAAGCAGTGCTTTTTTAAATTTTTTCAAAATCGATTTCATTCTTTTTTCACAACCGTATTTGGATCCAGCTATCTGAGCGAAATTTAAAATAGTTCATCAACGTGTATGCGATAATATAAATTGGAAGCGCTAACCAAGCGCCTGCGGCACCTCCACCGAAAGTTATTCCGAATAAATATGTGAGCGGAAGGAAAATAATCCAATGTGTGAGAACTTCCACAAACATAACATATATAGTCGCTCCTCCTGCTTGTAACGCGCTCGCGAATATTATTCCCGAGCCATAAAATATCTGAGCAACACCGGCAATCTGCAAGATGGGAGTGGCCATTTCGATTACAATTGATTCACCCGTCAACACATGCAACACCGCACGGGGAAATAAAACGAATATTATTCCGATAGTTACAGTGAAATATGTTCCCAATTTTGCGGTCTCAAAACCGTATGCGTGAGCCATACGGTTGCTCCCTTTACCGATAGATTGTCCGACTAACGTCTGAGCCGCGATCCCAAATCCGAAACATGGCATTATGGAAAGGAACAATGCGTTTATAACGACATTACTTGCGGCTTGTTCAACAGTTCCAATAATTCCGACTATGGCGACAAAAACCAAAAAACCTAGGAGAATGAGTATATTTTGAAGGGAAACAGGTATTGATATTTTAATTATCTGGTTTATCACCTCTTTAGATATTCGAAAATGAGAATAGTACCGATATTGTTTTCGATATTCGCGCAAAAATGTTACAGAGAAGAAAAACAGCCAACCAAGAAACATGCTGAGAGTATATCCGACTCCGGCGCCGGCTAAGTTCAGTTTTGGGAAACCCAACGCACCGAACATCAATAAATAATTAAAAATGATATTGAACAGGTTAATCAATATCGCCGATATCATAAATATCTTCGTATGACCGATACCGAAGAAGAATCCGCGGTATGATACGATCATCAAAAAGAAAGGTAATCCTACAAACTGCCATCGCATATATTCCGCGCCTGCAGCCGTAACAGAATCGTTTGCTGAGAAAAAATTTATGATTGAGTATGAAGAATAAAATCCGATCACACCGAAGATCGTACCGAGGATAAAACAGAGAAAGAGAGAACTTATAAGAACTTCCCCAACCCCTTGCGGATTGTTTTCTCCATGTTTTCTCGCGATCAGCACATGAGTTCCGGTGCTCATGCTCGAGAAGAAGCTCGTGATGGCCATGGTTCCAAGAAATCCCAAGCCCATTGCGGCAAGTTGAACGTGGGTATTCTCAAGCCGTCCAACCATAGAAGTATTCACTAACGAAACAATCATCTGTGATGAGAGTCCCGCTATTGCCGGCAGCGCAATGTGCAGAATATTTTTAGATAAAATTTTGTTGAGACTGAAAAACATTAATCACGATATTATTTGTTTAACAGAAAATGTTATTCAAAGTAATCGATTCAAATATTAATCTCCATGATAAATAAAAAACCCACTCTTTCATCGATTTAGAGTGGGTTTATCAATATCATATGAGGATATCAGGAAGAAAATTGACTGATATACCGATCCACCTCGCGCGCGACCTGACTTTTCGGAAATTCTTTTTTGATCCGCTTGAGGATAGTGATTGCCTTTTCTTTATTGCCTATCTTACCGTAACATAATGCAGCTGAGTTTAAATATTCCGGCGTGGTGTTTTGGTCGGATGCGATCTTTGCTGCTTTCTCATAATACGATGCAGCTTCATCGAATTCGTTTTTCCTCTCATAACATGCTGCCACACCGGCTTCAGCTGAAGCCGACAGAATTTCATTATCACTGCTGAAGCTGTTGAAATTTTTTAGCGCTTCGTCTACTTTATCGAGATTCAGATATGCCTGAGCCAAATAAAAGCGGGCTATCTCACCTGATGTGGTGCTGCCGTAATTGTCAACAATTGTTTTCAAACCCGTTAGGCCCCGCTCCGGCTGTCCATCGATGGCAATTTGATATTGACGCGGATCGGTTGTCCCTCTGTCGTATATAGAAAATATTTTCCCAAGCTCAGTAGCCGCTTTTTCATCGTTCGCTTTTTTGTTGTTCACATAAACCACAATGATAATTATTACGGCAATAAGTCCAGTGATACCATAATTGATATACTTTTTGTATGTATCATAGTACGATGTTAATTTCGCATAAGACGTTAACAATGTGTCTTGTTTGATTTCGGTTTTGGTTAGTTTCTTTTTGGGTTTTAACATTTTGCGATCACCAATTTAATGATAAAAATATTTTATTGAGTACGCCCGGCGCGATTCGAACGCGCGACCTACAGCTCCGGAGGCTGTCGCTCTATCCATCTGAGCTACGGGCGCAGAAGAAAACGCTTTCCGAACGCTTTTTGCAACATATTTACGAATTTTGCAGTTCTAATGTACAAATTTTTAGTTTCAGTATCAAGGATATTCAACCGTCGATTATCGAGCTGATCTCTTCCTTCTTTATCACTCCTTCACGAACAACGACCGGTGTTTCCGACGTAACATCAACGATCGTGGATGGAATGATATCCTCAAAATCGCCGTTGTCAATGATGAGATTGACTTTGCCAATAAATAATTTCTTCAAATCAGAAATCTTACTGCTGGTTTGGACACCAGATAGATTGGCGCTTGTTGAGACAACCGGTGTATTACTTTGATCGATCATAGAAAGACAAAATTGATTGTTAGGTATCCGTATCCCAATTTTTTTATCTTCCGAAATTAACAACCGTGACATTTTTTTCTTAGATCTGAATAATAAAGTCAACGGACCGGGCCAAAACTTTTTCATCAAGTCGAGAGCAATCGGAGATATTCCTTCAACTAAACTCTCAACCATCAACACAGATGAGGCGAGCATTAACGCAGGATTTGTTTCAGATCGTTTTTTAATGGTGAATATTTTTCCGACGGCATCTTCATTAGACGCATCACAACCGATACCATAGATTGTATCTGTTGGATATAATATTACTCCTCCTTCACAGATCGATCGAGCCGCTTCATGTGCGATCTCAATATCGTTCTTGCCGCATTCAAGTATTTCTATCTTTGTCTTCAAACTGTTGACAATCAATTATTTCGTGTGGAATTATTTTCTAATAACGATAGGATTGATTTTAAGACATGATCTGAAGTAATATTTTTCATGCAATCGAATGTACCGGTCGGACATTTTTTACCGCCATGTATACCGCACGGTCTGCACGCCAAACCACCGGTTTCAACAATACGGTATGGTTCATCATAAGGACCGAAACCATATTCCGGAGCAGTCGCACCGAAGATTGCAACAACAGGCACCCTCATCGAGGTAGCGATGTGTAACGGTGCTGAATCGTTCGTTACAAGCAGCCGGCAACGCGCTATCATATCTGCAGATTGAAGAAAGCTTAATTTACCCGCCAGATTGTGAACATGCTTCGATGCAACCATATTTTCGATTTTCTTACATAACTCGTAATCATCGGAACTACCGAGCAACAGAATGTGAAATCCTCTTTTCGTCAGTTTTTCTATCAACTCAGCAAACCGTTCATCGAGCCAACGCTTCGTTGCCCAAACAGATCCGGGAGCGATTCCTATTAATGAATTTAGATGCTGTGCACCGATTTCTGAAAGTATCAATCCTACCTTTTTCTTATCGTGGAATGATGGATATAGACGCGGTATCTCTTTTGGAACTTGGTTAATATCTACCGCCGCTAAAAGAGAAAGATTCCTTTCTATTTCATGGATCGCAGATTTGTAATCGATTTTATGAGAATAAAACCATTTCGCTTTACTTTTATCGAACCCTATCCGCATCGGAATTTTCGAAAGCCAAACTAAGATCGCAGACCTGAAAGATCGATGAGGTATAAACGCCACATCATATTTCTTCACCCGCAAGAATCTAACCTTATTCATCAAGCCGGAGAAGCCGGAATCTTTTCCTCTTTTATCGTACACGATAACCTCTGAAATCGCCGGATGATTCGCGAGCAATTCAGCAGTTTTTGGAATAACAACAAAATCGATTTGAGAGGATGGATAATGTTTCTTTAGAACCTGAGCGAGAGGTAAAGTCAGAATCAAATCGCCAGGAAAAGCAGTTTGAACTATCAGAATATTTTCTAATTGCCGCATCTTAATCAGTTATCTTTGGTGTGCTTCCATCTGCGGTGCATCCATAACCAGTGATCGGGATATTGGCGGATATATTTTTCAAGTATCGCCACATGGCGCCTTGTGGCTTCGGCGATGTTTTCTTCTGTTGGTTTTTCTAAATCTGAAAGATCAACAGATTCAATCGTGAGGTTATAAGTCATATCATTATTTCTTGTAAGGAAACCCATCAACAGCGGCGCGCCGCTGCGTAACGCGAACGCTGCGGGTCCCTGATGAGTGGCAGTCTTCCGACCGAAAAATTCGAGATATAGTCCTCCTAATCTATCACCACTCTGGTCCGGCGCTATTGCAATTACACCTTTATCGTGCAGAGTTCGGATTATTTCGCGAACAGACATCCCCATCGATACAACCTTATTCCCGTACCAGCACCTATGTTTATTGATAGCTTCATCAACCAATCGATTATTCTGAGTTTGAACGATGATGTTGAAAGGAATTTTAGAAAGATAGGCGCCGCCGAACGCGGTCAACTCCCAATTCCCGAAATGTCCCGAAAGTAATATCAATCCCTTCCCTTTCGCGTGAGCATCCAGCAAGCAATCAAGATTTTTCGGTACGACTAAATTCCGCATAATCTCGGGAGTGATTCGCGGGAACCAAAGCAGTTCCAAAAACGCTATTCCGAAATTCCTGAATGAACCGCGTGCTATTATTTTTATCTCAGTTTCCGATTTTTCGGGAAAAGCATAATGTAAATTCTCGAAAGCAATTTCCCTCCGCCGGGGTGACAGTTTATAACCGAGTGATCCGATGAAAGCGCCAAATCTTTGTGCAGATTTTAACGGCATCGCCTGAACGATAAACCTCACCAATAAAAAAAAGAGATACTCTAATTTATATTGCATTCGTTTTAATCAGTGCATTTTGAGCGCATATTTTTCGTACCAGAGCTCTTCGTGCAGTTCATCGCGGTGAGTTGAGTGCATAAGCATGTAGTTTCCAATTCCTTCTCTGTCGACAAAGACAAAAATAACCCCACCCTGTAAATTACGGTATTGCCAGACTTCATACGGATTACTGTCTGTTGAATTAGAGAACCTTTCTATGTCGTCATACATACCGTACATAATATACACGCGCCCGCGGTCGCTTTTCCAGCCGCTTCGGAACGGTGTTGTGAAAAGTTCATCCGCTTTTTTCACACGGGCGTAATATGCCTCGTCGGCTATCGTATTTAAACCCGAGCTTTTTCTTTTCCAGAACTCGTATAGTAATTTTTGCTTCGCTTTCAGATCGGTCAATTGTTCGTACTGTTCTTTTTCAACATCTGTGGTAATATATTTGGCGTATTCAAAATATTGATCCACTTCTTCTTCGCTCATGACGGAATATTTTGATTCGGAAACCGGCGATGATCCCGTCGTTAAGGATGAATCTAAAGGAGAGCCATGTTTGTAGATAAAAAATCTCTTCTCATTTTGGGTGAATACTTTGTTCAATGAATCGGTCAGTGAAACACGAAACAGATAAATGCCTGTCCGCAAAGCTGAGATATTTACTGTTCCAATCTCAACACTCGCATTATACAGACGGGGTTTGATTTTATCTTTTGATATAACTTCTTTACCAACTGCATCCAGGATTGAGGTACGAACAATCACATTCTCTGAATCTCCACGCGCGCGTAAGTTATACGCGATAGTGTAATAATAAAGCACGGGCAATCCCGTGCCATAAAGTTTGCTTGGATTCGGAATCACGTCGAGCGTATTCTTGTAAAACAACGATTGCTTATTGGTTGATGATTGAATAGATGTGCATAATTCTATATCACTCAGATATTCCCGATCTGTAGGATAATTTGTTATGAGAAGCGGCAGCGATACACTGTCGCGTCTTGCGCTTTCATAATTATCATAAGCCGAAACAGTTAAGGTATATTCACCGGGAAGAATCGCGAAAGATTGCAAACCCACAAGCGATTGCGATGAAATTTGAGCGGTTCCGGGAACGAGGTGCGGCACTATCCATTCTTTCTGATATTCAACTGTGCCCGCTCTTTTGATTTCCATCTTAAAATTAATTTGACCTCTTCGACCTGCTGTATCGTTTTGGTAGGTCATCATAGATTCAGAAAAGCCGTAATAAAGTTCTACGAATGTCTGAGCAGAGTCACCGTAGAAGCGTGAATAATCGACCATAATTTTTAACGGCTCTAGTTTTGTATCGATCTCCGAAGATTGTGACCATAAAATAAATGGGACAATCATCATCAGGATTAATAGATAAGATATTCGTTTCATAATTATTCACCCATCACTTTCACTATTACACGTTTTCTTCTTTTGCCATCGAACTCTGCATAGTAGATTTGCTGCCACGGACCAAAATCGAGTTTACCCTCAGTTACCGGAACGATCACCTCGTGGTGTATCAGCAAACTTTTTAAATGAGCGTCTCCGTTCGATTCACCCGTCCGATGGTGCAGATAATTTGGATTGAATGGTGCGAGTTTCTCAAGCCATTCATCGATGTCTTTGATCAGTCCCGATTCCGCGTCGTTTACATAAACACCTGCCGTTATATGCATCGCTGAGACCAGTACCATACCTTCTTTTACACCGCTGCGACTGACAATTGCTTGAACTTCGTCGGTTATATTCAGGTACTCACGTTCTTTCTTTGTATTGAACCAGATATATTCTGTAAAAGTTTTCATAAACATATATTATTATTTGAAATCAATTTATGTTAGACCTTAAATATAGTTGTTATCGTAACACCAAAAATAAGTCATGCCGAATTTATTTCGGTATCTGACTTTAGACCCTGAAACAAGTTCAGGGTGACTCATTTTTCTTATTGCCATGGTATTTCTCCTGATAGATCTAACATTTCTGGATTGATCGATTTAATGAGATTAAGTTTCCAATCACGATGCCAATTCTTAATTTGTTTTTCACGAACTATAGCGCTATACATTGATGACAGTTCTTCATAGTATACGAGAACATTTAGATTATACTTTGTTGTAAATTTTGACCCTAAACCTTTTTTATGCTGTTCAATTCTTCTTCCTAAATTATTTGTCACTCCTGTATATAATGTTGTTCTTTTATAATTGGTTAGAATATAAACGAATCCTTTTTTTCATACTTCTATCCCTCCATATTCAGACCACCGAGTCATGCCGAATTCATTTCGGCATCTGACGTTAGACCCTGAAACATGCCTTCGTCGCACTGAGTCGAGATGTTCAGGGTTACTCTATTGTTTTGTTTAACATATCAAAAAAGTTGAACAAAGGCAATTATGTATCAGAGCATTCATAACCCACAAAATAAAACATCCCGCCACGCTATTATAGCGGGACGGGATGCCATTTTGTGGATTAGTGAAAATCTTTGCCATCATTTGCATCATCACCATTATTGCCGTCCCTTTAAAGGGACGGCAAGTTTTGGCAATATGCAATGATGATTGACTTCTTACTTCACCAGAATCATCTTATGGACTGAATTGAATGTGCCGGAGGTTGTTCCCTCTTCGCCTATTCCTTCAGCCGATAATCTGTAGAAGTATACACCCGAAGCAAAGCTCGATGCGCTGAACTCTACTTCTTGCGTTCCTTCACTCATTTGTTCGCGATTGAACAATGTTGCTACTTCCTGTCCGAGCAGGTTGTATACTTTCAACGTTACAAACGCTTCTTCAGGTAAGTCGAACTGTATCATTGTTGTCGGGTTGAACGGATTCGGATAGTTCTGATGTAACTTATAAGCTTCCGGTATCTGTTCCAACATCGTGTAATCCGGTACTATCTTTGCCGGTACTACACTTGAACCCTTCAAGTATGGTACGTCAATCAGCTTCTTTGCTCCTGTGAATACTAATGCGGAAGCAAAGCTGGTTGTGTCTAACTGACCTTCGAACGCGTTGTTAATTTTGGTTACTGCCGTATTCAAAAATGCCATTACTGCCGGATCGTGGAAATGACGGCTGTATACCGGTTTACCTTTGATGATTGTATCAACATGTGCCCAGCCCATCATCAACGAATCGACTAATGAGGCAATTTCTCTCACCATCATACCGTTAAGTACGGGAGCGCCTACTGGTGGTGTTAACGTTGCATCGTCGAACATTAATTCACCAAAACCAAGAGGTATCATTTCCAGATTACTGGCTGTGATGTTTAACTTCAACGCTATCATCTGTGCTAACAACACGTTGTTGAACTTTGTTGGTGGCAGTGATTTTTGCATCTTCAACAACGGCTTGCCTGTGCTTGTCCAAGCATCCAAGCTATGTGCCGGTGTTGTATGAGTGGTTTTACCATCATTCAACGTCTTTGCCACATCGCTGTACTTCTTAGCACTTAACCATCCGAACAGCTTTGTGCTATCCGGACTGCTCTTATCCATACCGACTTGTAATCCGGTTGGGAATTGAGCTAACGCGAACAGATCGTTTACTGCATTCAACCTGTTCGGCATCGGTAAGCGCGGTTGGTTCATTGTGTATGTACCGGCTTCCTTACCTACTGTGCCTTTTGTTGCCTTTGGTAATGTTGCCCATGAATAACCTGTCTTTACCGGTTTACCACTATAACCCCAGCCAATTACGGTTACTACGTCGCCGCTATCGATTGCTGAGGTGGTTGCAAGCTTCGCGCTTGTCCATGTACCAACAGTATCAACACCGTTTAATACTACGCCTGTCGACAACATTGAGAATTTGAGTGTTAACGCGGCAGTATCCGGTGCTGTTAAGTCGAATACAAACTCATCCGCGTTGGCTTTGCGAGCGATGTATTTGTATTTCAGTTTTAGATCTTTCGATTGCGCTATGCTGTCAGGATCGAATGAACGGTACATGTTGCTATAGATCGGAGGAGCATTTACGAAATCGAATATTGTGTTCATACCATCGCTGAGAGCAATTGTGTAATTGTTATCGGTGCTGGCATGATCGGTTGAATTAATTGTGTAACCGAGGTTGATCCAATTCGCGCTGTCAGATTCGACTATCACGTATGTATCATCACCAAGGTTCGGAACATCTAACGATCCATTGTCGCTTGAAGCAACCAATGCACCGCTGATTGTACCGCGACGAACTTCGAGGTGCCACGGAGCAAGAACGCGATCGTTATTTGTCGATAGTTTACCATCGCTATCTTTAACTTTCCGAATTGTTAACGAATTCGGTTTGAAGTTAACGAATGTAACTACCGCATCATCACCACCTGCAACTATTACTGTGTCCCTTATTGCAAGGTTACCGTTGATGCGTTTCCATGCGGATCCCTTGTCTTCTTCAACAACGATATATGTTCCGGCTTGGATATCTGTGATTGCTGCTTCACCGGTAGTTGTGGAGAGAACGAGTGTTCCTTCACTGATCGTTCCTTTGTAAATCGAAAGACCCCATGGTGTTGCAACCTGATCTGCTGTTGTTCCGGCATCACCGTCGTAATCGCGATATTTTTTCGCGGTTAAGCTGCTTGCCTTCTGATTATAGAATATTATTTCTGCAGATACACCACCCGAGACCGTAACATCGGCGGTATTCATTGATCCGGTTGTCAGAACGCCGTTCACACGAACGCCGAGATGCAACCAGCCAATGCTATCTTCCTCTGTCGCTGTGTATGTTCCCGCCTCAAGATTCGGTGTTACCATAACACCGGTGTTGAGGTTTTGAGAATTGATAAGTGTTGCACCCTGATAAAGATTCAAGCGCCATTTTTTCGGTACTTGATCGCCTGTTGTGTTGAGATCACCGTCTTTATCTTCTATCTTCATGACTGTAATTGTGTGAGAGATGAAGAGCGGACTGTTGTACGAACCGGCAGTCCAGCGTGAGAATGAATTTATGCCAGTTGCTGTGATCTTATTCAATGGAGAATTAACGGTTCCTGCTTTACCAGACCATGTCGTTCCGCCATCTTCCGATTTGAAGAGCATTAATGTGTTTTCATCAAGACTATTCAATTCACCAGTCGCATAACTGAATGAAGTTGTTGCATTCAATCCGGTATTGTTTGTAGGTGTAACATCATAGTAACGAAGAATCGATTGATTGCCGTTACCTGTTGATGCAACGCCGTTTTTACGTACAACGGTTGTAACACCGGGTGCCGCATCAGCCGCGTTAATCTCGAATCCGATACCTCCGAACAGTTCGTTAGTCGCCTGAACAGCGGTTCGGGTTGCTGATACGTTACCTTGAATTGGATTGTCGCCTTCATTTAAAGCTCCCGCAGGATTTAAATAAACTGTATTTAATCCTGTTGATATAGCTCCTGCGCATGTTAATGTTTCGAAAATTGCGCCGCCTTTATCAAAGTTATAAGTACCTGTTGCTTGTACTGTACCACCTTTTACTGTTAAATCGTTGCCGAGCGTTAAGCCTGC
Organism: Ignavibacteriales bacterium; assembly: GCA_016214905.1. Lineage (NCBI taxonomy): Bacteria > Pseudomonadati > Ignavibacteriota > Ignavibacteria > Ignavibacteriales > Ignavibacteriales bacterium. The sequence goes on from JACRMQ010000001.1 coordinate 65,497, forward strand.
GGCATTAGCCATAACCATTCCGTTACCAAGATAAACAGGATTACCGGAAATAGTTTGTGGTGCAGTTCCTCTGACTATCAATGGCGATGTCGTGAATGCCATTGAACCGTTATTAATGATGTTGCCGAATAATGCCACAGCATAACTACCGGTAATGTTCATTGTATCTGCAATACCTGAGTTTATGGTGATATTACCTTTTACATACATTGGTCCGGGAGTAGAGCTTGTGTACAATTTATAAACTGTTGCTCCATTAACACCGCTAAATACCAAATGCGGATACCAGATCATGGAAGATGTAATTGACGGAGCGGCTACTGATGCAGGACATGCCCACTCGAAAATACCATAATCGCCATCCAACCTGTTGCTCAATGTTTTCACAAAGCTTGTGGTTGCTAATGTCATATGGAGATATTTACCGCCGGTGCGGATTAATGTTGTATCGTTTGCAGGTGTGTAACCTCTGACAAAAAGATTATTGCCGCTGGTACGTGCCGTGTTATTCTGAAGCACTCCACCTTCGTCAATAAGCAGATCGATATTCCCAACCAATCCATCACCATACCTGAATGATGTGCTTGCCTGAGATGTGCTTACGTATGGGATTAATAATTTTATTTCGTTTGTATTTCCGGGATAGCCGATTTGCATTGTGTAGAATGAATCTGAAGTTGTCATGTAACCAATCTTCACAACATAACTGCCAGTTTTATAATCATTATTAAGATAAACATAATCGTTATCTGGAATATTATCGGCATCAAATCCCGTCTCCACAAACCAGGTTGTGGGATCACGCCACATAAGTGTATCGCCTAAAACGTTTGCAACTTTGAATACGGCGGTTGGCGTTTCAACTACAAAGCTGTTAGAAGTAGCTCCGGTTAATCCGGCTGCATCGGCAGAAAGTGTATAAGCTCCGCCTGCATCTAATTGCAGATCTGTTGTCGTTGCAACACCAAGAACTGCTAATGGAGCGGTTGTTCCGGTTAAATTACCTGTACCACTTGCTTTTGCAAAAGTTACTGCTGCCACAAAATCGACATCAATATTTCCGTTTGCATCTGTTGCCTTTGCACTCGCTGTGAAATTAGTTGAAACTTTTGTGTTGGCGATGTTTGCAACGAATCTTAATTCCGTTGCGTTGACAGAAACTTCTGTTCCTGTTCCACCAACTACATCTGATCCACCTGCCACCATCATAGAACCTAATGGATCAAGTGTTACGTCTGTATTCTGATTAATTTTGGCTTGGAACATTTTTCCATCTGCTCCAACTGGTAACGGATTCTTCAACCATAATTTCAATGTTAAAGTTGTGCTTCCATCATCTGCAACACTCGCCAACGGTGAACCGCTGAATGCGATACTTGCAGCTGATACTGTTCCCGTGCCGACTAATGAAGCGCCATCGTATAACTCAGCACCGAGAACGTATGTTGACCAGTCGGAGATATTATTTAACGAACCCGGTACAACACTAAGAGCGGTTACGATTGTTGCAAAAGGATCGGCATCTGCTGAACCGCCGCCATCGCGGACTGTGAAATCGAACATAGCAACTTCTTCGGCTTGTGTATCATCGAGCGAAGAAATTTCTAATGGTATTGTTAAAACACCTGCAACAACATCCGATGCTGCTGAAGCACCTGTAACATCGAATGTGTTCGATGTTGCGCTTGTTAAACTGCCCGATGCGGCTTGTATGCTTACACCTGTTTCGGCAGTGTTATATTTTAAATCTGACCATGATGCCGCGCCAGATGTTGGAGCTTGTGATAAACCGGTAACTGATGATAATGTTCCTGTGCCTGTTGCAACGCTTAAATCAAAGTTGGTTGCATAATCAGCATCGACGTTTTCATTTGCATCTCTCGCTTCAACAGCGGATGAGAATGAATTATTCACTGCGACCGACACTGGCGGTTGTGTTGAGAATGCCAATTTTGTCGCTGTCACTTCAAGGCGGTTTGCATCACCCGTTACACTGCTTGTTTGCGCAGTGAACCCGGTGAATGTTGAACTGCCTGAGCTAGCAGGCGTAACGTTTGTATTCGTAACCTGAAATTCAAATTGTTGATTATCTGTTACTGCCGATTCAAATGTTAAATATAAATCGAGAGTTGTTGAGCCGTCATCCGCCGCAGTTACATCTGCACCGGACATACCAGAGAACACAATTGTCTCGCCTGTAACGCTAACTTCAGCAACTTTAGTGGAGCCGTTGAAGAGAGCTGCCTGGCGGATTGTGTTTGCCCAATTTGTAACGCCATTACCGGCGCCTTTGTTAAATGTAATACCGCTTAAAATTGTTGGATATGTATCACCATCCGGACTTCCGCCACCATCACGGACTGTAAACGAGAATACGCGGAGTGCATCTGAGGTTGTTGTTACTGATGCAGATTGATATGAGGCATAATCAATGTTAGATGTTTCGTTCCCAGCTGCCAAAATATCAGAAGCAGAACTCGACGGAGAAGCCACAACCGCTGCCCATGATGTTCCAACTCGTATACCATCAATCTTTAATGTAGGAGAACCGGTAGATGTTGCCTGCCTTATGGAAATAGTATTTAATCCTAATGCATTGGTAACATCACTCTGAGTAGCACCAACACCGGCGATCGTTGCTGCTGGTTCTAAACCACCAATTGCGGGATTGACCCAGAAATCGACCAAATCATCAGTTGCTGAACCAGTATTAAACGTATATTTCAGAACTATGAGATATGTTGTACCAAATGATCTTGCAGTAGCTTCATAATTGGCTGTAGAACTACTAACATTTTTTGAAACTCCAAAATAGAATCCTCCTGCTCCGTCTGATTTTGCAAATATTCGTCCAAAATAACCTCCACCAGTACCACCTGTACAATATGGACTCAGGAAATAATCTCCTGTTAAAGCGGCGCTAATATTCACCATGGCAGCCATATAGTATGTACCAGAAGTGACAGGTGTAGATAATAGTTTATATGCATCTTCACCAGAATTTGCCATGTTAAGACCATTACCGATTCCTGAATTTGCATAACCTGAATATGTCAGTGCTGCCGTTGATTGAATAGTTAAAGGATTACTATTAGCACCGCTAAAAACTGTCCAACCATGCATTTCAACGGTATCGCCTGAAGGATAATTAAAATCTTCTACTAAAAGCAATTGAGCTGATGTCGTACCACCTAACATCAATACAGCGACGAATAGAAGAACAATTGTAAATATATGTTTCATAAATCCTCCTAAAGGATTATGTTTGATTGTGAATTAATTAGTGATTAGTGAATTTTTCAATGAATCTATTATTTTATTTTCTTCTGTTTCAACCACCCCTTCGTCCCCTCCTTACTAAGGAGGGGATTGAGGGGAGGTATTTAAAACCTATTTTTTACTCTTTGTTTTTGTTTTGCTTTTTGTCTCTTTTTTCGGTTTCGGTTTAACTGCCGTCATCTTTTTTCCGCAGCATGCCATAAAGGGTTCCTTGTTAGTTGTTATTAGTAATTGGCTATTAGCAATTAGCCATTAGCTGATAGCTATGAGACAAATGCTTGCCTTAACTATTATCTTACCTAAAACAAAAAACGCCGTTCAAGTTAATATGAACAGCGTAGATTTATATTGCCGGTTGATGACATAAACATATTCCAATCCAATCGCAGATCAGACCGGTAATTAAAGAACATTGTACCTGTATCAACGGGCATTAGCAAATATTATTATTTATTTATTTTCTTTTCCGATTTAGGAAAAATGGGGGCTTGATAATAAACTAATCTAAAGTAATAAAAGTACAGATTACTGTCAAGCTATTAATATTATATAATTGTTAATTATGAGAAAATTCTGACCCCTTAGATCTTACTAAGGGGCCAGCTTCGCCTATATTTTTACTTCATCAGCATAATTTTACGAACCGCGCTGAATGCATCTGCGTTCATGCGGATAAAGTAAACACCGCTTGCCACAGATGAAGCATTCCACTCAACTGTATGATAACCGGCTTCTTTCACTTCATCAACAAGAGTCGATACCTTTTGACCCAACAGATTGTAAACAACAACCTGCAAGCGTGCCGCTTTAGGCATGGCAACCTGCAAACGTGTTGATGGGTTGAACGGATTCGGGAAGTTTTCGCTCAACGAAAATTCTTTAGGCAATGTTCCGCCGTTAAGAACTTTAATATTTAACTTGCTGTTTCCGGTTTTCGTGAATTGAGCCGAGCCGGTGCCGACAAGTTCTTTCGTCTTGAATGTTTTACCGTTGTTGTAATCGGCAAGAACGAATGACTTACCGGTTTGATCTTTGATGTTCCAACTAATTGAGAGCGGGCTGTTTTCCGTATTGATCGTTATCGGATACTCAACCGGCTCAACAATATTTTTCGCGTATGTAGCAACAATGCCGCCTGTTCCAAAACGCGCGTCGAACGATGTTGCTTCCATAGCTGCCGGCGGTAATTCGAATCGGTTCAGATCGATTTTTCTCTCGGCATCTTCGCCAAAATAAAGGACCTGATTGTTACCGTCACGATCGCTGATTGTAATAGTATTGAAATCAACGATTATTGGAACAGCGGGATTGAATTTCGCCAAACCGCCTCCGGTGTTCATAATAAGATAACCATTTTCTGTTGCTTTCACCCAATAACCAAATGTAGGTTTTATTGTGTCACTGATCTGGTATCCGCCTTCGAAACGGAAGAAGGTACTGAGCGTGTTTGTTACAGGTAATACAGAGAAATCAGCAGCTAAGGCATTCGCCGAAAGCGCACCGACCATATTCCATCCTTCTACTATTGCAAGCGTATCAAGCGTGCGCGGTTTGCCGATCTGGCGCACAGTTTTGGTTGCGGGAAATTTCATCCAGTAACCTTTTTGGATGTTGAGTTGCGTTGTAGATTTGTAGGTGCCTTCATAATAAAATGCATTACCCGTAAAGCCCGGGAATAAATTTGAAAGCGCGTAATTTGCCGATGGCTCTTGTGTTTTGGGAACCGAGACCATATTCCATCCGGGCGGGAATGTGTACGTATCTCCAACACCACGAAAATCTGAATTTGTTCTAGGGTCAATATTCCAACGATTTACGCTGTAATATATTATACCGATGAGGGTGTCAATTTTATCCCCTGTATGGAGAATTTTATTTTTTATTCCTGCGCTTGTATCCCCTGCTATTACGCCGTATGAATGTAAACCATCAGCGTTCACATAAATCGGATTTGAGCTGTTATCAACTTCATAGATTTGGGGATCGGAAAAATATGGTGCCGCGTTATTGACAGTGAGGTTGACAAACTTTACTAACATACCTTCCCACTGTTCCGCGGTTGTTGAAGCTGAGGCAAAAGTACTGGTTGTCAGTAGAACAGGATCTGGGACTTTACGTCCCGTTGCAAGAAGTGTAACATCTGAGACATTGTACAATTGTGTAACATTGTCGTTCTCGCTTACATACGCTTTAAAACGAATGCTATCGCCTTTCATATACCCGCGCAGAACAGAATCGGCAGCAGCCACCCAAATACCGCTCCATGGAGTGTTACCGGTTTGGATATACCAAACACCTGTACCCGTTAAACTTGAATGGGGTGTTTTCATCAAATCCGTTGTATCCGCAGTTATAGTCCCCGACACTGTAACTTGACCACCGTAGTACGGACTTCTGCCGTTTTTATAAGGAGTGTATTGAACATCTTTAACACTCATTGGACCATCGATAACCTTATAGAAGAAGAATCCTTTACTCGTGTCGGTACTGAACCTGGGATCTGAATTGGCAAGTATCTGTTCATTGCCTACTGTATCAATTCCTTTAAAGAAATATTTTACTTCAGTCCCCGCCGGATACGGATTGTACTCTGAATCGATAATATATGATTGATAAGTTGAATCTGAAGTTACCATAGTCATCGTATCTGCAACCCATGGTCCGTTGTTGATGCTTTTAATTAAAACTGCTCTATATATTCCGAAACCACCTTGGTTATATCGAACCGTTGCTTGGACGAGTACACTGTCGAGTGAAGTAACTGCAACCGGATATCTACGATGATATGTAACCGTGGGTAATGAAATACCTAAAACAACATCACCATAAAATAGTGGAGCAATACGGTATCCTCGTTCACCTTCCATCCCGCTAGCTGTCGTTATAAATCCTCGTATTGTATCCACCCGCTGCCCAACAGTTGGAAAAGTTGCTTGCCAAACAGGATCCGGACCGAAAGGATGATCTGTTGGGGATCCGAAAGTGAAATATCGGGAGCAATCGTATGTTGAAATTTGATTCCCGGATGCATCAACCATACTTATTGTGCCACGACTTGTATTGATGCGCGCATCGCAAGTTAAATTTACCAATTCAACCAGCATACCTTCGTATTGTTCCCCGCTTGTAAATTTAACAGCTCCACCCGGAGATTGGCCAACATAGAAATCAGAAACATTCTTCCGGATCGGCGTAGGCAGGGCAGCTTTACCCTTAAAAGTAATCTCAAATCCTGGAAGAGGTTTTAGCTGGGTTGCACTATATAATTGTCCGGCTGGAAACTCCTGGACCACGCCGGTAATTAATATCCTGTCACCTTGCTCAAGATTAAAATAACCTGCGGAGACCATTGCGGCAGAGTCTGCGTTTTCTGAACGCGCGAGAAGTCCACCCCATGAGCTCACTACTGGAAGTGTGTCGTACAACAATAATGTTTTTCCTCGCGCCGTATATGTAATAACATTTGTTGGAACTACTACAATCGCATCCACGGTAACAGTATCATCATTGGCTGAAACTGTTCGTACACGATCGGCGGCTTGCAATTTCCACTGTGCAGTGTTACTTATTGGCAGTGTCTCTGCAAGTGTGAGAGAATCTTGCGGCACCAATTGAATATCACGTACAGAGACAAGCGGTGTCTCTACCCAAGTGTTTGTTAGTTTGTTGAATCGCTTTATTGTCTTATGCTCTGCGGCTTGTAAATTCATCGCGAACAATGTAACAAGAGCTAAGAATAGCAATCGTTTCATAGAGGGGCTCCTAGAAGTTTTAGGTTGTGTAATGATGATTTTGTTATCGTTGACAGTATCGGAATATATTGAATTTAAGAAAGTAAAATGGAATATTCAACTTTTTTCCAAAGATTTTTGAATATTTTTAAAATTTATTTTGAAGACGAAATCTATCTTCGGGTTCCTGATTTACCTGTTAGGATGAGATGTTCAAAAAATTAGTTCATCTTTATTTGTGGGTGATAACGCACAGTAAGTATAATCTGATGCCAGCGTGAAAGTAATTTATTGTCATTTTGGGATAAAAATGAGGAATATTGAATGGTAAGTGGACCACATACTTGAGATGAAGTCCACTTACATATTTTCTTATTTTACAAGAAGCATACGTTTCATACTCGAATACTCACCGTTATTGACAATGAGCCTGTAGAAGTATACACCGCTGGAATGCTTCGTTGCATCCCAAGTAACTTGATAAGTACCTTGTTGCATTTGTTCGTTGACGAGCGTAGCTATCTCCTGACCGAGAAGATTAAACACTTTCAAAGATACATATCCGGAATTCAATATCCGATATTCGATATTGGTGTTTGGATTGAACGGATTAGGATAATTTTGGTTGAGTACAAAATTTGTCGGTAGCAAATCGTAACCGGGACCTGAAACATCGGTGATTGTTCCGAAGTCGGCATTGTTGCGCGGTACAAATTTATAACTGTTGAAGCTGTAATAAATAATACCTGTCAACGTTGAGATATGATCTCCGAGCTTAATGAGTGTCTTCCCGCCGGCTGTATCACCCGGAATATTTGTGTAACTATTTTTTCTGCTTTGTTGAACAAGCACAGGTCCGCTTCCGTCATCAACCTGATATTCAGTCGGGTCAGCAAAAGTAGGATTAATGCTGGTAACGGTAACATTATTTAAACGAACAAGCATCCCTTCATAAGATTCGGCAACAGGGTCGCCATTGCCGGCGCTGGAACTGATTGAGGATGATTGTAATTCAACCGGTGCAGGTGTTTGATTACCGGTTGAATGAATTGTTACTACAGTAATTCTTTGTAATTTGGTTACATCATAATCTTCGGCAACAGATCCTGTTACAGTTATGCTGTCTCCGTTCCTCAAAGATTTTAGAGCGCTTAGCGTGTCGGAGAACCAGATACCGCTCCACGGAGAATTACCGGATTGCATATACCATGTACTTGTGCCACCGGATGGTTGAGTAATGTCAAGATGATCTATATCGGCAGTGACTATACCCGATAATGAAACAACCGCACCGAGATATGGTGTTCTTCCGTTCGTGAACGGTGTGTACTGCACATCCTGAATAGTCAACGGTCTGTTCAAAACATTATAAAAGAAAAATCCTTTAGATGTATCAGACGAAGCACCACCGAAAGCGGAAGATGCTAGTGTCGTCATTTGCGCTGGTGTATCATCATCAACTGCCTCTATGAAATATTTTACAAATGTATTTTCGGGGAATTGGGGAATTGTAGCGTTGTATGTGCTATCGGATGACTTGTATGTCATCAGCAAAGAAACGAATGCGGCATTATCGACGCTGTATTTCAAAGTTACGGATGATATTTTTCTGTCCGGTGCAAGAGTGTATGCTCTCACCGAAATTTTAGCGGAGCTGTCAGATGGAACAATAATCGGATTCCGTCGGTGCGTTGTGATCGATGGAAGCACTTTGCCGAAAACAATATCACCGTAATAAAGCGGACAGATACGATATCCGCGCGCTGCTTCGGAACCTGAATTAATAGTTATGAATCCACGTATTGTGTCAATCTTCGATGCTATGAAAGAAGGTGACTCATATATAGCAGTCCAAATCGGATCTGGATAAGGATGGTCAGTCGTTCCACCTGCCTTCGTGAAATATTTAGAAGCATCCAGCATAGTAATCTGATTATTACTTGCATCGATCATACTGAATGTACCGCGAAGCGTATTCACTTTTGCATCAATTGTTAGATTCGTTAATTCCACAACCATTCCTTCGTACATCTCACCTTTAGAATACCAGATTTTTCCACCTGAAAATATTCCGGTATAAAAATCAGAAACATTCTTCGATATCGGAGTCGGTAGTGCCTTGCTTCCGATTATCTCGATCGCATATCCTTTAACCGGCTGAAATTGCGTGGCACTATTCATTGAAGTTGTTGGATACTCTGATATCAACCCGGTGATTCTAACAATATCACCAGCTTCAGGATTCATGAAACCATCTTGAATTGCAGCAGCTGTATCATTTATCCCTGCCGACAAGTTATAATTTACACGCACCAATAATCCGCTCCACGATTGATTATCGCTTGTATCTCTTAACAACATTGTAAACCCCTTGGCAGTATAAGTAATAACCTTTGCAGGCACTATTACTAATCCTGTTACAACCACAGTATCACCCATGTGATCTGAGGTTTGCAATGTCCATCTTGCCGGGACAGTGTTTTGCAACTGATCTGCAACCAAGAGTGAATCTTGATGTACTTGCTGCACCCATTGGACTGAAACTTCGGGGTAAGCTGCCCAGCTATTCGTTAGCCTGTTATATCGTTGTATCATCTGAGGTTCACCAGCATATAATCCAACCGAAATCAGAAGTAATACGAAAATTAGTAATGTTCTATTCATTTTTAATCCTTTTATATGTAATCAGTTTAAATCTATATTAATCTGCGTAATCAAATATAAGCAAATAACATAACATTTCAGATTAGATAATTTTAACGAGAAAATAATTCTTTCCGCCTTTTCTTAAAACAATAAATTTGCCGTGGTATGCGTCGGTAACTAAAACTTTTTTCTCAACTTCGGCCACGCGGATATTGTTCAAATAAATTCCACCACCTTGAACAGCCCTGCGGGCTTCCCCTTTTGATTTAACAACCGTGGCAGTAACCATCAACTCGATAAGCGGAATACCTTCGCCGTCTAATTGATTTTTACCTATTTCAACAGACGGAACATCGCTGAAGATGTCTAAAAGTTCCTTCTCACTGACATCTGCAATTTCACCGCCGAAAAATATTTTCGTCGCTCTTTCTGCCTGTGCCAGGGCGGATTCACCATGAAGCATTTTTGTAACTTCCTGCGCCAGAATTCGGTGTGCTTCCCTTTTTTCAGGAGCCACTTTTACTGATTCTTCTAATTCTGCTATTCTCTCTTTCTGTAAGAGCGTGAAGAATTTTAAATACTTCACAACATCCCTATCATCGGTCGTAATCCAAAATTGATAAAATCGATAAGGAGAAGTCAGCTCCGAATCGAGCCAGATTGTGCCGCCTTCAGTCTTTCCGAATTTGACACCACCCGATGTCGTTATTAACGGATAAACAATCGCGTACGATTCGGCACTTCGTAGTCTCCTGATTAAATCGATACCAGAAGTAATATTCCCCCACTGATCGCTGCCTCCCATCTGAAGCGTGCATTTGAAAAGGTCGAACAATTTAAGGTAATCGTACGATTGCAATATAGAATAGCTGAATTCGGTAAAAGACATCCCCTGCTCTTTTTCTAAACGCGATTTGACAGAATCCTTCGCAAGCATTTCGTTGATCGAAAAATATTTCCCAACGTCTCGGAGGAATTCCATCAACGAAAGTTTTGTGAGCCAGTCTGCGTTGTTCACCAATTTCGCGGGATTCGTTTTTGAGTCGAAATCTAAGAATCGCGCAAGTTGTTTCTTGATACCCTCTAAATTGAACGCAAGGTCTTCAAGTGTGAGAAGTTTTCGTTCCTGCGATTTACCGCTCGGGTCACCCACCATACCGGTTCCGCCACCTGCGATTGCAATAGGAATATGACCGGCTCTCTGCAAGTGAACAAGTCCCATAATGGGTAGCAGCGAACCAACGTGCAAACTGGGTGCGGTCGGATCGAATCCGATGTACGCGTTTACCTGACTTTCGGCTAAATGTTTTTCAATCCCCGGCGTTGAAGTATGGATAAAACCGCGCCATTCTAGCTCTTTATAAAAATCTTTCATTCAAAATCTTTCGTCAATTTAATTTTTAGTATTTGATAAATTACAATCTTCGGATTGAAAAAACAAATACAATTCTTGCACGGTTTTAAAAAATGTTTTATCTTTACAAATTCGTTTTAAATAATCGATACAGATAATTTCTGATAGAGATATCTGAAAAATTCTTTAACAATAAGAATACTCGTCACGCTGAGCTTGTCGAAGCGTGAATTTGGATCAAACTGTCATGGTTCGACAGGCTCACCATGACTGTTATTCTATTTTTCAGAAGTTGCTACTAACAAGCCAGAGCTTCGGATTTCTAAGTTTAAAAATACTACCAATTAACTAATGACTAATAACAAATGACCGATAACTAAAATGGCTCTACGAGAAGAAGAACCAAAATTACCAAGAAAATATTTATTGCAGAAAGGAATCCCTTTATTCCTGCTCGCTGTATTAGTGTCTATCATTTTCCATTTTCTGACACACGCTCTGTTCGGGAGTATAATCGGCAAATCGAATTTAGATATTGCCGGAAGTACTGAATTCGTAACCAACTATCATCCGGTTGCTGCGGCTGCCGGAACAATTGTCACGCTCATTGTCGCGTTTGTTTCTTTTTGGTATTTTTTACACAATCCGCAAAACCTCTTCGCCGCTTCAATGGCATTCGTCAACGCGAGCATGCGCCTTACCGAAATTGTAACCGTGTTCATTCAAATGCTGATCTATAAGAAAACAACAGTCATTGCAGACGAATCGATCTGGCTTTCGCTCATTCATTTTAACAATCCAACGCCGATTATTGTTTTACTATGCTTCTTATCTCTTGTGATTATATTTTTGACAATCATCATTGTACACGACTCAAGATGTATTCCGTACAAATGGGGAATAGCGTTGATACTTTTTATTCTTCTGATACCACTTGAAAATTTTATATGGACACTCTTGAGGTTACTGGTTGCCTGACAATGCCAACACTTTATTTGCCGCTTTAAAACCACTCATAACAGCCCCCTCGATAGTTGCCGGCAAGCCGGTATTTGTCCAATCCCCCGCGATGAAAAATCTTTTAATTTTAGATTCCGTCTCCGGTCTGATATGTTCGATGTCAACAGACGCGGAGATTGTTGCTCTCTTTTCGCGAATAACAAGTGAATCAATCACTTTTATATTTTTGCTTTGAGGATATATCAGTTGAATATCCTTCAAAGCTAATTTTATGATTTCATCATTGGCGAGATCAACATAATCATGCGCGGCGCTTATTACACCGGAAATATATCCTGTCTGGTTTTTTGATGTTATGATGCGCCTCCGATTAAAAAACCAATGAAAATTTCGATCGATCAATCCTATTGAATCGAGATCCATAAAATCTTTTTCGTACCACAGATTCACCGAAACAATAGGTGAGTTCTGAATTTTACCGATATCGCAAAACGGCTTTTCTTTTCTCCATTCTTCAGGAATGATTTCCGACAAAGCGTAATTAGTAACCGCGCTAACAACTGATTCTGCTTCGAGGGTCTCACCATCCCGCGTGATTACACCTTTGATCTCTCCCTCTTTTAAGAATAATGATACAACTTGTCTGTTTAAAAATATTACCGCGCCATGGTTTTTTAAAAATCGGATTGCCGGTTCAGAGTAAAGTTCAGACTGACCAACTTTTGGAGTAAGGATTGCCGAATCATTTTTTGAACCGAGGAATGTCGATCTCAGCGCACGGGCAAATAACAGTGCCGAAGCGATTTTTGGAGATTCATTCATAATCGATACTGCTATCGGATGCCAGAAATATTTTAGCGCGTTTTCCGATTGCCCTAACGATGTCAACCATTCATCGATATTTTGCTTTTCTAAGCGTCTCTCTGTTGAACTTGTCCAATTATTTATTGCAACCCCTACACGCAATAATTTAAATCGATCAATCGGACGTAAATGTTTGTAATCGAACAGCCCCAAAAGCAAATTAAACGGTCGCGGCAATTCCTTCAATAAAAATTCGGATTGACCTTTCATCGCATCAAAAAAAACAACTTTAGATCTTTCTTGATATGAAACCAGATGTCTGGTGCCGATTAAATCTAAATAGTCTAAAAGATTATGGTAAGCGCCAACAAGCAGATGCTGACCGTTATCTACAACATCTCCTGTGGTTTTATCTACGAATGAATAACATCTTCCTCCTAATCTCGGCGCTTGCTCAATTAGAACTATTTTCTTACCAACCCCGGCAAGTTTTACCGTAGCGGCTAAACCGCTTAAACCTCCACCAATAATAATCGAATCGTACACTACCTTTTCTATGAAGTTAAATTTTTTCGGAAGGTTGCATGGACTAAAGACCGAACATTCGCTGTTTAACCCAGTATTTGACAGCGATTAAAAACTGGATTGTGCGGGGAATGTGTACTGATGAATCAAACACTTTGTAATCGATTTGCTTAATCCGTAAAAGGGTGTGATAATAAATCCGTTCCATTATTTTCGCCGCGAACATCACCCTCTTATCTTCTCTTGGCAGTGAAGCTTTAGCCATCCGGAAATATTCTTCCGCCCGCTCGGTTTCAAATTCCATCAATTTTATGAACGATTCGTTGTACCGGTGCGCGAACAGATCTTCTTCGGCGTAGCCGAATTTTTTAAGATCTTCTACCGGAAGATAAATTCTCCCGTAACTCGCATCGATACCAACGTCTCGGATTATGTTTGTTAACTGTAGCGCGATTCCGAGATTTATGGCATACTCCCGGGTTTTATCATTGCGAGGTCCGAATATTCCTAAGCTCATCAATCCGACCGATGATGCAACCAAATAGCAATAATCTTTTAGCTCTTCAAATGTATTGTATCGGTTTTTTATCAAATCCATTTCAACACCTTTGAGCAACTCAAAAAAATGTTGAACAGGAATATGAAACCGTTTTGCAACAACATTTAATTGGTTCAAAATCTGATATGTTGACTCTCCTTTGATGGCGTTTTCTAATTCACATCGCCATTTTTGCAGGAGTGCTATTTTGGATGAACGGTCTTTTTCATTGTCAACTATATCGTCGGTGGTGCGACAAAAGGCATACACAGTTTTCAGCGCTTCTCGTTTTCTTTTTGGAAGAAACGAAAAAGAAAACGCAAAACTTGATTTGCTTTCCTTTAGCTGTCCGATATTTGTTAACGCTATGTCAGATCCCATTGTTCTTTTTTGGGCTTTTTCTTTTTGTAAAAAGTTAAATCGTTATAAATTAAACCTCTTGTTAAGATAAGGAAGAGGTCTTTCATTCGCAATTTCGGACGTTTATTCCATACATCATATTTCTGTTTTTCTATTTTTTTTAATATCGCCATGCCGCCGAACCAAATTAATTTTAATTCTAACTGCAAATCGCGGGTAACCAGTGCCGGCAACTCTGCCCCGAGGTAAAACATTTCTCTCGTTCTCTCAACTTCAAACTTCATCAGTTCCTTAAACCTATCGTCAATCACTCTATTATTCCATTTATCCAGTGCATAATTATGTCTCTTCATATCTTCACATGGAATATACAATCTGTTCTTCTCTTTATCGATCTTCACATCTTGCCAGAAATTCGCGAGTTGAAGTGCCGTGCAAATATGATCTGATAATTCGAATAATTTCTCATCACGGTAATTGAATATTATTAGCACCAGTCTACCCACCGGGTTAGCAGAACATTTACAATAACTTAAAAGGTCATCAAATGTTTCGTATCTATTCTGAACAACATCTCTTTTAAATGCCGTTAACAAATCCCGCAGCGGTTCAATTGGAATATCAAGTCGCTTGACTGTATCTTTTAGCGCTATAAAAATCGGGTGAGATGCTTCACCCTCGTAGCATTGCTGAAGTTGCCTCTCCCAGTTTTCTAATAGCGCCAATCGTTCATCGCTTGTCCTCTCTCCTTCATCGGCATAATCATCAGCGACCCTACTGAAAGCGTAAATCGCTTGAATGTATTGTCGCTTTTCATGCGGTAAGAAAAAAGAGGCGACCGGAAAGTTTTCGTAATGTGTTCCGGTGATAACGGAACAATAATCGAACGATTCTTCGAGTGTATAATTCTTTGTGGAATCAATTGAATACTTCGATTCCTCAGGTTTTTTCAAGATGTGTTCAGATTCCTTCACTGAAAAAAATACTAAAAAACGAGCGAAAGTCAAAAGATTGATTTATTCGACATAAAATGTTAAAAGAGATAAAAAAAGGCGTCCCTGATTTTTATGTATTGGAATTATCTTGATTAACCAATTTTTATGACATCATCACCGAATTTTTTTCGAAGTGAATCAAGCGCTTTCATTGCACTATCTTGTTTGTCGGTGTTTGTGAATAAGTCTTGCGTCAGTTCATTCTCGTTGACAAAATCTGATAAACCTACACCAATCAACCTGACCTTCCTCTTTCCATCATGAAGTTTTCCCAGTATACTTTTCGCCACATCGAATATATCCGGATCGAAGTTTGTCGGTTCAATCTTTCTTTGTTTTGAAAAAGTTTTAAAATCGCTTGTTCTGTATTTGACTGTTACTGTAGTCGATTTCAAGGATTTCCTCCTTAACGAACTGCAAACACCTTGAACTAATTCGTGAAGAATCTTTTCCATTTCACCGATATCTGAAATATCTTTTGAAAAGGTTTCCTCTTTACTTATACTTTTTGCGGTATGCTCAACTTCTAACTGCGATGAACCAATTCCATGCGATGCTTTGTATATCCAGTCACCATTCATCCCCAATAAATCACCAAGCGATTTCGGATTTGCCATTTGCAAATCGTTGACAATCTGAAATCCATTTCTCTTTAACAACTCTTCCGTCTTCTTTCCAACACCCGGAATAACTCCGATCGGTAGTGGAGCTAAATATTTTTCTTCCGTCCCGTGAGGTATAAACGTTACACCGTTCGGTTTCACCTGATTGACAGCGATTTTTGCGACTAGTTTATTCGAAGCAAGCGCGATTGTGCATGGGAGATTGAATTCCTTATACACAAGCTTATGAAGTTCAATCATATATCCCGGCAGGTCATTTTCATAAAGCGATTCGCATCCGGTAAAGTCCAAATACATCTCATCGATAGATGCTCTCTCGACAACCGGTGCAATATCCAGCATCCGCTTGTATAATCGATTTGAATATGATGAATATTCAGAATGATGACCATGGACTACTGTTAACTGAGGACAAAGTCGCAGTGCCTGGGCAGTAGACATTGCGGAATGGATTCCGAATTTTCGTGCTTCGTAAGAAGCGGAAGCAATAACTCCGCGACCTTCGGCATCACCGCCCACCACAACCGGTTTCCCGAGCAAAGATGGATTGGTAATTCTTTCGACCGAGACAAAAAAGCAATCCAAATCAATGTGAGCGATATTTGTTTTCATAATTAATGGTTTTGAACCAAATTTTACATCTTCGATTCGTCCACTACAATCCATTTACCTTTTATTCGCTTAACCTCTCCTATGTTTTCCTTAATCCAATCTTTCTCAACATCGATCTTTTTCACAAGATTATTTTTGCCGTACGAGATTACCTGAGTGATCCCCGAATTGATTATCATTCTTTGACAAAGTTTGCATGGTTCCGCATCATCCATCAGAGATCCGGTCTTAACATCTATACCCATCAGATAAAGTTTTGCATTCATCATATCGAGACGCTTTGAATGTATGATGGCATTCTGTTCGGCATGAACCGATCGGCACCACTCGTAATGTTCACCCCGCTTTGCATTCCGTTTTTCTCGGAGGCAGAAATTTACATCGATACAGTTCACCGTACCGCGTGGCGCTCCGCAATATCCGGTCGATATGATTTGGTCGGTCTGAACGATGACAGCACCATATTTGCGGCGTAAACATGTTGATCGCTCGGCAACCTCACGAGCGATATTAAGGTAATATTCATCTTTACTGATTCTTGCCATTATTATTCTCTTTTTATTTGTAATCGTTTGTAAAAAGGTGACCGGGGGATTAAAGAAATACGTTTTCTTGTGGAATGATTTTAATCATTTGTTTTATTAAATGCAATATTCCCTCCATCGGATTTGTATCATTTGCATCTTGGATTGAAGTTAAATAGAACTTAACCAGACAATTAATCTTCAATGAATCGTCGTTCGCATGAACAGCGACTTGAATGATAAACTTAAATTATGATTTCTATTTTTCATTCCAAATTTGAATTTTCCCAGAGCGAATCATCCTCAAACGTTCTGCTGCCAGACCATCGGAATTCGTTTTCAAAAATCTCTCGTAACAATATGCTGACCTCTCGAATTCCCTTCGCTCAAAATAATAGTGCCCTAGATTATAATACATCTCCGGGCAAGCGACTGTGCTCTTATTCAATCCATCCAATCCCACTTTTACGGCATCTGCGAACCAGTCGTTGTAATAATAAAATGTAGACAACCCTAATTCTGCAAGCGGGAAATAATGCTGCTTAAATTTCAACAATGGAAAACTACTAGGGTATGGAGCATGTAATATTTTATCCGCTGAATTCTGTGCAACTGAGTCGTTCATCGTTTCTAATGCCGGTATATCCGCAGCGTAACCTTCCTTTAAATAAACTGCCGCCAACTCATCGACATAGGTCAACCGCCACATTGTATCGGAACGTAGATAATGCACCCATAGAAATTCATTTTGATACGGAAATATTATTATCTCGGGTTTATATTTATCGATGATAGGTTTCTTATCGATTTGATTCCAAAGAATAGAATATTGATAGAACATTTCTTCGCCTATCACTTCGGTTCTGCCGTCTATAAAAATCTTTTGAGGTAGCGCATAGATTAAGAAACCACCGAAATTAAAGTGATTTAAAATTTTGCCATCCAGATGATTATCGGTTAAAAACTTTGCGGCTTTTACCGGCAGCATCTGATTATTGAATCGATAACCAAATCGGTCATTGGAACGGTAATTTATGTAGTATACATTTGTAACAACGGAAATAACCAAAACTAAGGAGATTATTATGATCGCAACATTCGATAATGTTTGGAAACCTCCGGGGTTAATTTTCGCAATGATTCGTTTGAGAACATTATCCTTACCGGTTGGTTCAGATGCAAATGAAGTTACAGATTGTAATCCGATTATTGTCGCAGGCGTGATTGCGAAAATAAAGAAACCGATATTTCTTACGGCTGTTGAGGCAAGATAAAGGAAGAATCCGAATATTAATAACTCCTGAAGTTCTATCGTACGCAGTCTTCGAACGAAAGATAATACACTGACTATTAAAAAGAGGTGAAACCAAATCAACGGCTGTATCAATACAAATCTTCCGTTCATGAAATAACTATCGGTGCTTAGTGGTGACACCAATTCAGAGATCGCGTCTTTAAAAACATTGTGTGTTTGTAAAAGCTGAAACTGTTGGAGCGGTAACGACACCCCTTTAATAAAATAGGGATTCACAAAACAAACCACTAAAGAAAGAACGGCAAAAAGTGAAAGACGCAGGGGGATTTTCCGTTCACGATATACAGCACCAAGCAGGTAAGAGGCGATGACGACTAAACCGAGTATAAATAATGAATGCGTATTCACCCACAACAACATAATTATCGGTAATGCGAAAAGATATTTCCCTTTGGATTTATCATTATTTTCCAGAACCATAAGGAGGATGTTAAAATATATCCATGAAAATATATTCGGACGTTGTTCAAAGAAAACCGCCACCGATGTTATTGAGAGGAACAATATGAACTGCCAATTTTTAAACTCGTTTAAGCTTCCCTTAAGTTGAATTCTGACAAGAAGTAAAGAAAACGACAATAAGATCAGAAGAGCATTCGTCAGAACAAGACCGAATTCACCTGATAGTTTGTGAATGATTGCGGTATAAACCTGAAACAGCCAATGCAAATCGATATAATTCTGGTTCCCCGATGTGTATGTGAATACATCGTTTCCGGGAAATTGATAATTTTCCAATATCCATCTGCCTGCACGGATATGGAATCCGATATCCGGACTATAGATTTCACGGAAAGCAAACACGATAATAAGAATTCCGAGTATAAATAATAATATTCTACTTGATATTTTGTGAAGGTTGGTCAAAGCTTTCCCTGTCATCATTCATTCTTGTGCTTGAATAAAAAAGCCGTGAATGAATCCTCAAATCGATAAGAAGAAAGAATTCAATCACAGCTAACGATTATTAATTATTGAATATTACTTGGTGAAAATAGATTTGTGCAAGGTTTCCATTTCAGATAATATTTTATCTATTTTTTCTATCTGGGCTTTCGGATAGACTTCGTTCGGCTTCGCTTCCAACGCTTTTTTATAAGCGCCTTTCGCCTCTGCATATTTCTTTTCACTAAGTTGCTTATCTCCAATTTGTATTTCTTCCTCAAAAGTTAGCAGATCGGCACCCGGCATCTTTTTCACTTTAAGCGCCTCACCCGATTCCTGAACGATATACTTTTTAAACGGATCCGGATAACCGACATTCACCGGCTTAAAATATTCATCTTTAACAACACCATCCATATATTTCACAAGCAACTCTTCACCAAGTTTCTTCCAGCGTTTGTAGGTGAGGTCTCCCATCTCACAAGAATATTTTGTCAGATAATTAATTGCTTCTCCACGTGAACTCTTTAAAAGCGCGAGAGCAGTTTTTTCAACCATCTCCTGCTTCGACAAAAATGATCCTTCCAATTCCTGCTGAACATCTTTAATATCATCGATTATCAAGCTATATTTTGGATAAGCAAAATTAGAAACAGAATTGAAAACCCAGAATGCCGATTCCCAAGAAAATTGTCCAAGCGATCCTCTTCCTTTTGCATAATTATATGGAACAGAAGAGATGCTAGTATACATCGGAGTGTAAACGGTCATGTAAGTATCGTCCAAACCGAACCAGAATACGCCACCAACTTCATTCGGAAGAAATGATCGGCATTGACCTATAAAAGAAAATCCTGTTTGCGGGGTTGAGATCGGTCTCTCGTTAAAATATTGTTGCCCCTCATAACTCCAGGTTAGCGGACGCCATCGATATGGTGAGCCGTATGGTCCTGCGGCAACACCTTTTGTCATATCAAATTCTGTTCCTTCAAAATGATCGCGCATAAGTTCCATTACATCGTGTACACTTATTTTCTTTTCTGGTTTTATCCAGACAGGCAGTTGCTCTGTGTTTTCGGCTTTCAAGTATGAAATATATTTCTCCGCCTCTTTATTGACGCGTCGGAAGATCGACCAAACCCTTCCATCACAAAAACGGACTGCGCCAAATTCTAACGGTGCATACGTATCGGAAAAACTGAATTCACTATCTTTTCCGTGGAACCAACCTCGATCTTTTGCATAGCTTATCAGATCGGGTGCATAAAAACAATTATTAGGATCATTCAACGGAAAAGTTCTGATGCGTGCATGATTGGCGTGAGCGGCTATATATCCATCTGGAATTCGCAGAGCTACCCAGAGTGCGCCTTTGATGCCATCGCCGTGTCCGATCATCTCTAATATCCATACTTCGTTCGGGTCTGCAATTGAAAATGATTCTCCCTCACTGTAATATCCGTACTCATTAACAAGGTCTGTCATTATTTTTATTGCTTCGCGAGCAGTTTTTGATCTCTGAAGTCCGAGATATATCAAACTTCCATAATCTATAACACCCTTACTGTTATGAAGTTCTTCCCTTCCGCCAAATGTTGTTTCGCCGATGACAACCTGATGTTCATTCATATTTCCAACAACATTATAAGTTTCGCGGGCTTGCTTTATTCTTCCCAAAAATTTTCCGGTATCCCACTCATAAATATCCACCATTGCATTATCGGGATAAACAGCCGCGGGGAAATGATACAACTCTCCATAAAATGTGAACGAATCAGCACTGTACGAAACCATCGTTGAGCCATCCTTAGATGCCCCTTTCGTCACAAGTATATTCGTGCAGGCGTTGAGATAAGAGTATAATATGATTGCCGACAAGAGAACAAGAAATATTTTTCGCATATAAATTCCTGAATTAATTGATGAATATTTATCATTTTAATATAAGAAAAAGGATTGAATTCCAACAGTTTTAAACCTTGCAAATCTGCCTTTTTTATCTTATATTTTTATGTACTTATGTCGTGCATATTTAAATGCCCGACATTTTATTTATACGTTTTTTGGCGGAGTAGCTCAGTTGGTTAGAGCAATGGAATCATAATCCATGTGTCGGGGGTTCGACTCCCTCCTCCGCTACCAAATCCTTTCAGGGCATTATTTTGAAAGGATATTATTTTATATTCATCTCATGCAAACGCGTCTTGAAAAAGATAATTTCCCTGTTATTTCAAATTCCCGAGTGTAATATTATTTCCATTACCCGGTTATGACAGAACATAAATTATTCAAAGCATTCCAGCAATTTATCATAGAGAATCGGCTTATTGAGCGAAACGAGAAGATTATAGTTTCGGTCAGCGGTGGAATTGATTCTATGACTCTTTTGAATCTGATGCTCGAGTTTAAAAATAGAATGAAACTTACAATCGGGGTTGCACATTTCAACCACCAACTCCGTGGCAGTGAATCGAATGAGGATGAAGCATTTGTCCACGATTATGCCAAGAAAAGAAATATTCTCTGCTTCATTGAAAGCGCCGATACAAATCAGATCTCCGAAGCAGAAAAACTTTCGATCCAGGAAACAGCAAGGAATTTGCGTTACAATTTTTTTTCCAAAATCCGAAAATCTTTAGGATACCAAAAGATTGCGACTGCTCACAACGCTGATGATAATGCCGAAACAATTTTATTCAACATTTTTCGCGGGACCGGAATACACGGTATGACCGGCATTCCTATTTTCAGAAAAGACCAACTCATAATTCGTCCGCTATTATTCGCGTCCAGAGATGAAATAACAAGTTACGCGACGGAGATGAACATCCCATTTCGCGAAGACTCATCAAATCTTAAAAAAGATTACACCCGAAATTTTATTAGACATGAACTCCTTCCTTCTATTCAGCAGAACATCAATCCGAATGTACGAGGTACACTCTTACGTTCCAGTCATATTTTTACCGGATTGGAAAAGTTCATTTCGACCACAAACAAATCGCTTAAGAAGAAAATCATCCGCTCTAAGACTAAAAATGAAATCATAATCTCGAGACACAGATTTATATCTCTACCCCAGTTTTCGAGAGAACAATTGCTGTATGAAATTACACGGGATTTCTGCAGATCTGAGATAGATTATAGCACCATAATAACAATAATGAAAATTTCCGAAGCCGGGACAGGGACATTTTCTTCAATAGGTAACGATGTCTTGATTTTACGGGATCGTAATAACCTCATTATCCGCCGATGGGAACGTCCACCCGCATTTTATTATCCGATTAGGATAGAGGCCGAGTATAAATTCAACGATTTCAAATTTAAAAGTTCTAAAATATCAAAACCGCGATTTACTCAGAATCGGAACATCGAGTTGATTGATGGCGATCTTCTTGGTAAAGATGTGCATATCCGTTCCTGGCACGATGGAGATTGGTTTACTCCTTTGGGAATGAATCAGAAAAAGAAACTGAGTGATTTTTTTATCGATGAAAAAATACCGTTATTGAAAAAACTTACCATCCCTATTCTTGAATCGGATGGAAGAATTGTATGGGTTTGCGGGATGCGGTTAGATAACCGTTTCAGAATAACGAAAGCAAGTAAAAACATTATTAAATTAGAGTATAAAAGAATAAAAGAACCAACATTATGAAAAAGATTTTAAAATTCGGAACCGATAAATTTGAATTATATCTTTCTGAGGATGTGATCCAAAAAAGAATTAAAGCACTCGCGACAAAAATAAATCGCGATTATAAAGGGCGAGTCCCCATCATCATCGGGATCTTAAACGGCTCTTTCATTTTTATGTCCGATCTGATTAGAAATATTAAAATCGATTGTGAAGTTGATTTTCTTAAACTATCGAGTTATGGCGACGCCAAAATCAGTTCCGGCCATGTTACTCTTTTGAAAGACTTGAATGCCACAATCGGTGGACGAGATATAATTGTGGTTGAGGATATTGTCGATTCAGGCTTATCGATTGATTTTATAAAGAGATTGATATCACTTCACCACCCTAAATCATTGAAGATTGTTTCACTCCTTTATAAAAAACAAGCACTTAAAATTAACGTAAAAATTGATTATATTGGATTCACTATCCCCTCATATTTCGTAATAGGATATGGACTGGATTACGAGCAAAAACAAAGAAATTTGAGGGCGATTTACAAATTAATTGACGATAAGATAAAATGATACATATTAATTATGGAAGAAAATAAAAACAACAAACAGTACGATTCACAGAAGAAAATTCAGCGCCCGCGGAAGCCGCGCATTCCAAAAAAACCGAATAAAAACGACGACGATTTCAATTGGCCCAAAGTGATGAAAGTTGTCCTCAGTTGGTCGGCAATCATTCTGGGAGTTTTCATTATTATGACGCTGTTCCGCTCTCAGGAAGGCACCGAGTACGAACTCGCATATACTGAATATCAAAAATTGCTGAATGAAGGAATGATCTCATCGGCGAATATCAAGAAATCTGAGATAAGTAATTTCGACCTTCACGGCATGTTGAAGAGTCCGACAGATGTTGTTACAACGAGCGGTAAGACTGCTAAAATTGAAAAATTTTTCGTAACCCTTCCTTATCTCGACGGAGAAGTCATTAAGAAATGGAACGAAAAAGAAATTCGGTTCACAATATCTAAAGAAGACAACACATGGATGAACGCACTCTTCAGCGCGATTCCCTGGATTTTATTGCTTGTTGTTTGGCTGATTATCATGCGCCGGATGCAAGGCGTTGGAACAAAAGGAATATTTTCTTTCGGAAAAAGCAGAGCAAAAGTACAAACCGAAGGAGCTCCCAAGGTTACATTTCAGGATGTTGCCGGAGCCGACGAAGCAAAAGTTGAATTGCAGGAGATAATCGAATTTCTAAAAGAGCCGGGAAAGTTTCAACGGCTCGGCGGTAAAATCCCGCGCGGGGTTCTTTTATTAGGACCACCCGGTACGGGAAAAACATTATTAGCCCGTGCAGTTGCCGGTGAAGCCGGTGTGCCTTTCTTCTCAATCTCCGGTGCCGATTTCGTAGAAATGTTTGTTGGTGTCGGCGCAAGTCGCGTACGCGATCTTTTTGATACAGGAAAGAAAAATGCACCCGCAATCATATTCATCGATGAAATAGATGCCGTAGGCAGGCACCGCGGTGCAGGACTCGGCGGTGGACATGATGAACGTGAACAAACATTGAATCAACTGCTGGTTGAGATGGATGGATTTGAACAAAACAGCGGTGTAATTATTATTGCCGCAACAAATCGACCTGATGTGCTCGATCCCGCACTGCTTCGCCCCGGTCGATTCGACCGTCAGATTGTGGTAGATCGTCCCGATGTGCGTGGGCGAGAAGGAATACTGAAAGTTCATACACGTCAGATACCCCTCGCCGATGATGTAAATCTTGCAACATTGGCAAAAGGGACGCCCGGTCTTGCCGGCGCCGATCTGGCAAACCTTGTAAATGAAGCCGCTCTTCTCGCAGCCAGACAAAATCAAAAAGCTGTTTCAATGGTCAACTTTGAGGAAGCAAAAGATAAAGTAATGATGGGTGTTGAGCGTAAGAGTCTCATCATAACTGAAAGCGAAAAGAAAATTACGGCATACCATGAATCCGGGCACGTGCTTGTAGCCAGAATGGTTCCTGAAGCCGATCCGGTTCACAAAGTCACAATCATCCCGCGCGGCAGAGCATTAGGAGTAACGACTTATCTGCCAATCGATGAGAAACATACCTATTCCAAACAATATCTTGAAGCGATGATCACTTACGCTTTGGGTGGTCGCGCTGCCGAAAAGCTTGTCTTCGATCAATTCACAACCGGCGCCGGTAACGATATCGAGCGTGCAACAAATCTCGCGCACAAAATGGTCTGTGAATGGGGAATGAGCGAACGACTCGGTCCGCTTGCTTACGGCACAAAAGAGGAAGAAATTTTCCTTGGCAGAGAAATTACACGTTCTAAGAATTATTCCGACAACACCGCCGTTATTATTGATGAAGAAGTTAAAAAGATCGTCGATAACGGAATGGTCAGAGCCGAACAAATTCTGAAAGACAATATCGATATACTTAACCGTCTCGCAACCGTTTTGCTGGAACGCGAAATCCTCGACGGTGATGAGATAGATAAGATAATTAAAGGTGAAGAACTGCCGCCTATTGAACGAAAAAATAACGCAGAGAAACAATTGCCTGTACCGTTACCTGATGCAGAAGCAAAATAAACCACTCAATGATTTCATAGAGCAGGTAAAATCGAACGATAGCCGCAATCAATCTATCATCGAGTCTGATTACCGGATCGAGGTTATCCGGAAAGCGATTCATCTCATATCGCTTTCTATTCCGATTACCTATTATTTTGTCTCTAAACCGGTAGCGCTTACGTTATTGGTACCCATGACGCTGATCTTTCTTTCATCCGATCTTGCACGATACTATAATCAAGCGTTTGAAAAGTGGTATTTTAAATATTTTGGTTTTCTTTTACGGAAGCGTGAAAACGATAAGAAAAACAAAACTCTCAACGGGGCAACGTACGTTTTAATTTCAGCGACTTTTTGCGTTCTTGTCTTCCCGAAGATAATCATGATCACCAGTTTTTCAATCCTCATCATATCTGATATTGCAGCCGCTTTGATAGGCAGAAGATTTGGGAAACATAAATTTATTTCAAAATCGGTTGAAGGTAGCAGCGCATTTTTCTTCACCGCGCTCATTGTAATAATTGTAACGCCTAAAGTCGAATACCAACTCGGTGAATACCTGATAGGAATCATCGCCGCGTTAATCGGAACTGTTACCGAGGCACTGCCGGCTGATATCGACGATAATCTTTCGATTCCAATTAGTGTGGGTGCATCTCTCTGGCTGCTCTACACAATCTTTTTACCGATACTGGACATTTATAAATTAGGATAGGATATAATGAGAGTATATCTTTCAGGTGGAATGGAATACGCTGACGGCGAAGGTGTTAACTGGCGTAAAGAAATGCAGGAATGGCTTCAGACAAAAGTAAAGCACTCCGTCTTTAATCCGAATGTGGAAAGCGATATATTTTTCGCCGATAGATATCCTAATATCGACTTCCGTGAAATCAAGAGAACCAATACCGGACTTTATCAAGAAATTGTCAGACACCTGGTCGATATCGATTGTAAAGAAATTGCCAATCATTCAGATTACGTCATCTGTTACTGGGATGAAGGCGCGGCTAAAGGAGCCGGTACAAAAGGCGAGTTGACAATGGCAAGGTATTTCAATAAACCGGTTTACCTCGTTACATCGTATCAGTTGCATGATATTCCAGGTTGGGTACTTGGTTGCACTTCAAATATTTTCAAGAATTTTGAAGAACTGAAACAATTCCTCAGTAAGAAATAGTACCATGGAAGATTTTAGCAGAAAAAAGATGATAGTAATCGGCGATAAAGTACTCATCATCCCTGATTCTGATAAAGAGCGCACCGAAGCGGGACTTTATCTTCCACCGACCGTGAAAGAGAAAGAGAAAATTCAGAGTGGTTACGTTGTTAAAGTCGGTCCTGGTTATCCGGTACCGAATCCAAATTTTATAGATCAGGAATCCTGGTCAACCACACCGAAAGATCCCGTAAAGTATATCCCTCTTCAGGTTGAAGAAGGTGATTACGTAATTTTCCTTCGCGATCAGGCAATTGAAATCGAATATGAAGCAAAAAAATATCTCATAGCCCCGCAAGCCGCAATCCTGATAGTGATACGGCGAAATCTCATGGAAGGATTGGAGAAGTAATCCAGTAACCTTGCGAAGGCTTGCCCTGAACGCAGTGAAGGGTCTCTCTTTGCAAAGTTAAGGATTCTACATATATGTTCCTCCCCACTACAAAAGAAGAACTCAATAAGCTCGGTTGGAAGAAGTTAGATGTAATTCTGATTTCGGGTGATACTTACATCGATAGTTCATATTCCGGTGCGGCAGTAATCGGGAAAGTTCTTTTAGATGCGGGTTACAAAGTTGGAATCATCGCACAACCTCATTTTAAATCTGACAAAGATATAAAACGATTGGGTGAACCGGAATTGTTTTGGGGAGTTACCTCGGGATGTGTAGATTCGATGGTTGCAAATTTCACCGCGTCAAAAAAACGAAGGCGGCAAGACGACTTTACTCCCGGCGGCGAAAATAACCGTAGGCCCGATCGCGCTGTTATAATTTATTCTAATCTCATCCGACAATATTTCAAGAATACCAAGCCGATAATTATCGGTGGAATTGAAGCAAGTCTTCGCCGAATTGCCCATTACGATTATTGGGATGATAAAATACGCCGCTCCATCCTCTTCGATGCAAAAGCCGATATTCTCGTTTACGGAATGGGAGAAAAAGCAATTTTAGAAATCGCTGCACGGTTAAGCGCTAACCAAGCAATTGAAGATATCCGTGGCATCTGCTACAACTCAAAGATACCAAAGGAAGAATACATCCATCTTCCATCCTACCAACAGGTTACAGAGGATAAGAAGAAATTCATCGAGATGTTCCATACATTTTACAGGAACAACGATCAGGTGACTGCAAATGGTTTATATCAACAACATGGAGATCGCTACCTTATCCAGAATCCGCCGGCTCATAATCTTTCTCAGGAAGAGATCGATAAAATTTACAATCTCGATTATAAACGTGATGTTCATCCGTTTTACAAAAAATATGGTAACGTTCGTGCGATGGATACAATCCGTTTTTCTATCACCACTCATCGCGGTTGTTACGGTGAATGTAATTTCTGCGCGATAAGTGTTCATCAAGGTACGGCTATAACCTCTCGGAGTGAGAAGTCGATCTTAAAAGAAGCGAACGAGATAGTCCACGATCCCGGATTTAAAGGATACATTCAGGATGTGGGCGGACCGACTGCAAATATGTACGCGACCGGTTGCGATAAAATGCAGACGCATGGAATTTGTTTGAAAAAAGATTGTGTCTTCCCCACTACTTGCAAGAATCTCGATAATAATCACCGCCCGCAGATTGAGTTGTTAAGAAAGCTTAGAAAGATAGAGAGTGTTAAGAAAGTTTTTGTCGCATCCGGTATTAGATATGATATGATTCTTGATGATAAAGAATCGGGTGAGGAATATTTACAAGAACTGATTGAGCATCATGTTTCGGGACAGCTTAAAATAGCACCGGAACATACTGAGGACAAAGTTCTTGGACTGATGCGCAAACCGGGAACGCGATACCTGAATGAATTCAAGAAACGCTTCGACGATATTAATACAAAGCGAAAAAAGAATCAATTCCTTACTTATTATCTGATTGCGGCACATCCGGGGTGTTCTTTAGAGGATGAAGTGAAAATGAAACAGTTCGTTTCTCAGGAATTGCAAACCAATCCTGAGCAGGTGCAAATATTTACACCAACTCCTTCCACATACTCAACGTTGATGTATTATACCGAGATGAATCCATGGACGGGTGAGAAGTTGTTCGTGGAGAAGAATCTTGGTGAGAAAAATAAACGAAAGAAAATAATTACAAATAAACTGTAGAGTCCGATTCTCAAATCGGACTTTTGGCAATTCGTCCGTTCTGAGGAACGGACTCTACCCAGAGATTGATTCATGGATAGGAAAGTCTGGGTCAGTTAAATAGGTGCAAGAAAATAATTATATATAAACTGTAACATTATATAACTTTGTATTTCTAAACTTCCCTTCCCATCACTCCAGCCAATGCTTTTATTTCCTTCATCAATAATTGAAATGCAGCAGGTGTTAGCGATTGTTCGCCATCGGAAAATGCCTGCGCGGGATCGGGATGAACTTCGATCAACAATCCATCTGCACCTGCGGCTATTGCTGCACGACTCATCGGTAGTACAAAATCGTACCTGCCTGTCCCGTGGCTCGGATCGACAATGATCGGAAGATGAGACAATTGCTTAACTGCCGGTATGATATTCAAATCCAATGTGTTGCGCGTATAATCGACGAATGTCCTTATTCCCCTCTCACAAAGAATAACCTGATCGTTGCCGCCCGATAATAAATATTCCGCGCTCATTAAAAATTCGGAGAGAGTCGCGGAAAAATTACGCTTCAATAACACCGGCTTTTTTATCTGCGCGAGTCGCTTCAATAATTTTGTGTTTTGCATATTGCGCGCTCCAACCTGAATCAGGTCGGTATAATCGTTCAACATATCAACGTCGTTGGCATCCATAACTTCGGATACAATTCCCAATCCCGTCATCTCGCGCGTTTTTGCAAGTAGTTTTAAACCTTCTTCTTCCATCCCCTGAAACGTGTACGGACTTGTCCGCGGTTTAAACGCGCCGCCGCGCAGCAATTTAGCTCCCGCCGCTTTTACCGCCCTGGCAGTTTGGTAAATTTGTTCTTCACTTTCAACCGAGCATGGACCCGCAATCACCGCAATTTCTTTTCCGCCAATTTTTACACCGGCTACATCAACAATCGTATTCTCGGATTTAAAATCCCGGCTTGCGAGTTTATAAGGGCGGAGAATCGGAATAACATTCTCAACATGAGGCAATAATGCTAGCTGATCTCTTTTTATTTTTCGCTCATCACCTATAACACCGATGATTGTGCGCTCGGAACCTTTGGAAACGTGCGGCTGAAACCCGAGCCCTTCAATCAAAGATACAACTTTTTTCACATCTGCTTCGGTGGCAGATTTATCCATTACAAGTATCATAAAACATCCAAATAAGTAATTATATTCAAAGGGATTTGTGTTTGTTAAGATAATAAAAAATGATGAGAATGTGTAATTATACCGGCAAGCTGTTATTGCTTTTTGTAAAAACGACCGAGAGTGAAATTATCGCTGACGATTATTTTTTGAGCCCAATATGATTTTCTGCCTCCCGAAGTTTTGCATACTTTACAAATACATAATTAGCCGACATGATCGAAAGAATAAATCCGTGCATACCATCAAGGAAACCGCGGCGAAGGATGAACATTTTAAAAAATAAATACGGAGGACGAACAATAATATCGTACAACGAAAATATTTTACCCGATTTTTTCATGTCGCGTGTGGCAAGGGTTGTGTACCTATTAAATTTTTCCATATAATGATAAAGGGTATCATCTGTATAATGAAGTAAATCATGTTTCAATCTGCCAGTCGCTCCACCTATGTTCACTTTTTCGTGGACCTGCGAATCATCGAACCGCACTTTCTCCCGTTTGAATAAGCGGACGACGTATCCGGGATACCAACCGCAATGTTTAATCCACTTTCCCAAAAAATATGCTCTACGCGCTACTTCGAATCCGGTAAACTTGTTCGTGACATTATGAACAATGGTTTTGATTTCGGAGGCTAGCTCAGAAGTAACTCTCTCATCGGCATCCAGCCAAAGTATCCACTCGGATGTTGCGTTATCGAGAGCATAATTTTTCGCACCGGCATATCCCAGCCATTCCTTCACAAATACTTTTTTTGTAAACTTCTTCGCGAGTTCTACGGTGCGGTCGGTGCTTTGCGAATCAACAACAATTATTTCTTTCGCCCACGCAACCGATTGCAAACATGCTTCGATGTTTTTTTCTTCGTTACGAGTAATGACAATAACTGAAAGATTTATATCGTGCGTGCTCACATCAGACATAATACTTTTGTTTAAGCGCGCTTACTTCTTTTTGATTGATGGGCGGCAGCAATCCCTCCCCTTCTTTCTGTCGCATGTTAAACTCCCATATTTTTGCCTTGGCAACTAAAGCGTGAATCGCAGCCAGGCGGGCAATTAATATTCCTTCAACACCTTGGAATATTTTCCCTTCAATAAAATAAACAGTGAAGAAAGTACGAATTACTGAAAAGAGAATCTTTCCACAGCTAATTCGTGAAGAAGATTTTGATTTTACAATATCGCCGACATTTATCGATGTGGCATAGTTAAGATTAGAAATATATTCTTCAATGGTTTCATCCGGTTTTTTGATTGAGACCGAATCCATTTATTTTACCACGATACTGACAAGCTTGTTTTTGACAACAACCATTTTAACGATTTGCTTCCCATCAATATGCCGCTTAACACTCTCATCGTCTAAAACAAGTTTTTTAAGAAGTGCTTCATCCATATCAACGGCGATTGGAAACTTGGAACGAACTTTACCATTAACTTGCACGACCATTTCAATACTACTCACAGCCGCTTTCGATTCATCGTAACGGGGCCATTTCTCGTAAGCAAGCGAAGAAGAATGACCCAATTTTTGCCAGAGTTCTTCAGCAATATGCGGAGCAAAAGGCGAAAGAAGTAAAACAAACGTTTCCATCATACATTTTGGCTTCACATCACGATTCAAAAACTCATTAACGAATATCATCATCTGTGAAATCGCGGTGTTGAAATTCATTCCTTCCAAATCAAGCGTAACTTTCTTGATTGTTTGATGAATAAATCTCTCATCATCACCTGAAATTGAAATGTCTTTGATTGTCGGATGCAGTGCGCTATTTTCATCGACCAGCATTCGCCAAACACGATTCAGGAAACGATAAACGCCCTCTACGCCGTGAGTCGACCACGGTTTGGTATCAACAAGCGGACCCATAAACATTTCGAACAGCCGCATTGCATCAGCGCCGTACTCTTTCACAACATCGTCCGGATTGACAACGTTGCCGCGTGACTTCGACATCTTTTGCCCGTCTTCACCGAGAATCGTTCCTTGATTTATCAGACGTCTGAATGGTTCTTTGGTCGAAAGATAACTTAAATCGTATAGAACTTTATGCCAGAAGCGGGCATAAAGCAAATGCAGTACGGCATGTTCTGCACCTCCAACATAAAGATCAATCGGCATCCAATATTTTTCTTTTTGCTTAGAGATAAATTCTTTATCGTTTTCCGGATCGATATAACGTAGATAATACCAGCAAGAACCAGCCCACTGAGGCATTGTGTGCGTTTCCCTTCGCGCCGACTTGCCGGTTGCCGGATCAATTGTGTTCACCCATTCAGGAATTGTTGCCAATGCGGATTCACCTGTGTCGCTTGGTTTATATGATTTGCTTTCAGGCAGTAAAATCGGAAGATCGGTTTCGGGTAAATCTTTCACCGTTCCATCTTCAAGATAAATCAAAGGAAACGGTTCGCCCCAATACCGCTGGCGCGAAAACAGCCAATCTCGTAATTTGTAATTTATCGATCTCTTACCAAGACCTTTTTTCTCCAACCATTCTGCCATTTTAAGCTTAGCATCTTCTGTTGCTAATCCGTTGAGTGAAATTTCATCGTTTGTGGAATTAACCGCATTGCCATCTCCAGTGTATGCTTCTTTGGAGATATCACCGCCGGAAACGACTTCGATGATGGGAAGATTGAATTGTTTTGCAAATTCGTAATCGCGTTCATCATGTCCGGGGACAGCCATAATTGCACCCGTGCCGTAAGTAATAATCACATAATCTGCAATCCAGATCGGAATATTTTTCTTCGTCGCAGGATTGATTACATAAGCTCCGGTGAAAACTCCCGTTTTGTTTTTATCAAGAGCAACACGATCCAGTTCACTCTTCATCTTTGCCTGATCGCGATAATCATCCACGATCTTTTTCTGTTCAGAAGTCGTGATCTCATCTATAAGAGGATGCTCAGGTGCGAGAACCATGTAAGTTGCGCCAAACATCGTATCAGCGCGGGTTGTAAAAACACGGATTGATTTAGTTGATCCGGCAATTGCAAAGTCTGCTTCTGCTCCTTCGGAGCGTCCAATCCAATTGCGCTGCATCTCTAAAATACCGGGGGGCCAATTTAATTCGGTTAAATCTTTTTCTAACCGTTCAGCATAAGCGGTAATACGCAGCATCCATTGTCGCATTGCGCGCCGCTCAACCGTGTAACCTTTGCTCACCCATTCGTCAACTTCTTCATTAGCGAGGACTGTACCCAGTTCTGCGCACCAGTTCACCGGCATTTCAGCAAGGTATGCAAGCCGGTGTTTCGTAACGTAATCGCACTTTTCTTTTTCAGATAAGTTTGAAAGAATCGGCAGTTCCGATATCGGTCTGGCTTTATCTAATTTCGTATCATACCATGAGTTATAAATTTTCAGGAAGATCCACTGCGTCCATTTATAATATTTCGGATCTGTAGTGTTCACCTCGCGCGACCAATCGTACGACAAACCGAGCATTTTAATTTGTCGCTTGAAGGTTGCAATATTTTGCTGTGTCGTTATACTCGGATGAATCCCTGTTTGCATCGCATACCGCTCTGCCGGTAATCCAAAAGCATCCCACCCCATCGGATGTAACACATTGAAGCCGTTCATCCGCTTAAAACGAGTGTAAATATCCGTAGCGGTATATCCTTCGGGATGACCCACATGCAAACCAGATCCGGATGGATACGGGAACATATCGAGTATGTAAAGTTTTTCTTTTGCAGTATCGTCTGCGACCTTGAATGTTTGATGGTCGTCCCAATACTTCTGCCACTTCTTTTCGATTTCTAAAAATGAATATGCCATAATGTATTTAAAATACGGAATTTAGAGGGGAATCACAAAAGATAGTACTGAGTAGAAAGTATTTGAGTAGTTGAGTATTTCGATGTGAGATGTTGGATGTGAGATATTGGATATTGGATATTGGTTATTCGATGTTCGATATTTGATATTCGTTTTTGGTTTAGATACAAAGTTTGGATTTAAATCGCTATTGTCTTAATATTGTAATCGTGTAATGGATTGGAAGGAAAAGCAGAATCAATACATGAATGATATTTGGATATACTGGGGATTACCTCAAAATAGATTGTCAAGTTGGATTTTTAGAAGGTGATAAAATGAAATTAACTTTTTATTCTCTAAACGGCGTTAGAATATTTTTAGGTCTCTTTTTAGTACTACAATTCGATGGGTGTATACCATCCTATAAATTGACCTTCTCATATAATGAACAGAGCGGGAAAGTAATTGCGATTGAATCAGATATTGCAAATTTCATAATCGAAGGGAAATATAGTCCAAGTGGAAAAGGATCATCAAACGTGGACGTTACGATCGAATTGGGAATAAATAACATTCGATCGAATGTTTATGAACTTGATACATCTCAAATAATAATTTCTTCAGAATGGGCTAATAATTTTTCAGAAAAGAGAATTTATTCGAATAACGGCAATACTGTCTCAAGTAAAATAGCCCTTAAGAAAGGTGAGGATACTGAACTTACAATTTGTTTTTTATCAAATTTTAATATCTCAAAGCTGAAAGAGGCAATTGATAGGCCAATCTTTATTACATTTAAATTACCAGGCATCAAGGATCTAATCATTGCGGAATTGGATCGAAATGATATAAAAGGAATTACTGGGGCTAATTACAAAATAACTGATGATAAAAAGTATGAAAATTGAGATATTAAGGATATTTCTTATTGTTACCTTTCTTCTTCTAGTTGGCTGTGATTCTAAGTACGGCTACTATGAATTGAAAATGCCAAAAAAGAATCCAACAAGTTACATCTTTAATTTTTCAATTGATGTTATAAAAATAATTATAAAACAAAATCATGAGAAGATGCCATTGAAGTATATTGAATCCGCTGAAGATTCATCAATTGTCTGGGGTGAGTATATTTTAAGAAAACCCGAGAATAAAAATGATTTCTACTTAATGAACATGCTACCATCAGATACTTCAATTATATATTATCGTGTTATTGATGAAACAGTTAAAACTTTACCATATATTTATTCAATCCATCTGCATATCACAAGTTTAGACTCATCTAAAACGCTCGTTAATGTTATAACAATTCGTCCAAGAATTTGTATAGGAGTACGTTTCCCATATAATGTTTTACCGATATCTGAACCTGATGCTAGTCTTATGAAAATTGTTGCTCCTTCAACTATTGAGGAATACACTGTATTACTTGTTATCGGAGAAGCATTAGGGATGAAGGACAAAATGCCAACACTAATATTACCGGAGCAACCCAGAAAATAGAGTACAAAGTATTAAAATACTAAGGGTACAATCCTACTAATTGATAATTGCATCATAGATCACAATAAAAAAAGGGCATCCATTTCTGGATACCCTTTACATTTTTTCTTCGCTTTCGGTTTGGCAGCAGGTTTTTCAGGTGCTTTACCTGTATTGAAATCTACCAACTCAAGCACTGCAACTTCGGCGGCATCGCCGTGTCGTTGACCGAGTTTTACTACACGCGTGTAACCTCCGGGTCGTGTTGCAACCTTCGTGGCTATTTCGGTGAACAATTCTTTTATAGCATCACGGTCTTTTATGTAGCGGGCGATTTCTCTGCGTGCGTGAACATTCTTTTGCTCGCCTTCACCAGCAACAGCATTCTTAGCGCGGGTTATTATTTTTTCAACAACCATGCGGGTTTCTTTTGCTTTTGCAAGTGTTGTTTTAATTTTTTTATGTTTTATAAGCGAGGTTGAGAGCGCTGAAAGTGTCGATTTTCTGTGACTCGCCGTTCTTTTTAATTTTCTTCCTGATTTTCTATGACGCATTTTTCTTCCTACGTTTTAAATTAATCGTTGGTATCGTGAAGATATTTTTCAACATCCATTCCAAAATTTAGTCCGAACTGCTCAATGATTTCACCCAACTCGGCAAGTGATTTTCTTCCGAAGTTTCTGAATTTCAACAATTCAGGTTCATCTCTCTTAACCAAATCGGCTATCGTTCGGATGTTTGCCGCTTTTAAGCAATTATGAGATCGGACTGAAAGCTCCATTTCATCTACAGGCATCTGCAATATTTTCCTGATGCGTACGAATTCGGAATCTTTCTCCAGCATTTCTTCCTGAGCATCGGAATCAATATTGAAGCTTAGGAAGAGTTGAATATGATCTCTCAATATGACTGCCGCCTGTGCCAAAGCATCATCGGGCGCGATGGAACCATCGGTTTCTATTTCGAGCGTCAGCTTTTCGTAATCGGTTTGCTGACCTACGCGCGTTGGTTCGATTATAAATCTTACATTTTTAATCGGCGTGAAGATCGAGTCCATGGTGATCGCATCTACCGTTTGATCGGGAGCTTTATTTTCTTCAGCGGTTACGTAACCTTTACCGCGTCCGATCCGTAATTCGATTTCAACCTGAGCACCCGCGTTGAGAGTCGCTATGTGTTGATCGGGATTCAGAATCTCGATTTCCGGATTCGCTTTTTGAATATCGGCGGCTGTTACATTTTTTGGACCCTTCATCTCTAAAACAACGCGGTTCAACTTTTTATTGATGAGTTTCATCCGCACCGATTTTAGATTAAGAATAATTTCGGAGACATCCTCCACAACTCCGGGGATCGTGGAGAATTCGTGCAACACTCCTTCAATCCTCAGGGCGGTGAATGCCGTTCCTTGAAGAGATGATAGAAGAACGCGGCGAAACGCGTTCCCGATTGTTACACCGAATCCCTTTTCCAGGGGTTGTAAAATAAATCGGCCGAATGTATTCGTATAACTTACTTCGTCGATTTGTACCTTCTCAGGCATCTGATAATTTGTTGCTACCATATTTTCCTTCTCCCACCGATTCTTATTTGGATCGGTGCTCTTGAGATTTTTATTTGGAGTAAAGTTCTACGACTAATTGTTCGTTAGCGTTGAGCGGAATATCTGCGCGCTCAGGTACATTTAAAAATGTTCCGGCCATTCCGGCTTTATCGAGACTCAACCACGGAAGCATCGTGTTATCTTTCATGCGTTTCATGGATGAGTGAATAATATCTAACTTTTTACTTTTATCAACAACATGAACCACATCTCCGGCTTTTAAGAGAAAAGATGGGATATTGACAGGTTTATGGTTCACCAAAAAGTGACCGTGCACTATCATCTGTCGTCCTGCTTTTCTTGAAGGAGAAAATCCGAGACGGTACACAACCGAATCGAGCCGACGTTCAAGTAACTTTACAAGATTCTCGCCGGTACGTCCGGGGATGCTCAGTGCGCGTTTGAAATAATTTCTGAATTGCACTTCCTGCAATCCGTACATGCGTCTGATTTTCTGCTTCTCTCGAAGCTGAACTCCATATTCAGAGATTTTCTGACGCCGTGTTTGTCCGTGCGATCCGGGTGGATACGCTCTGCGCTCGACCGGGCATTTCTCTGTAAAACATTTCGTGCCTTTTAAGAATAGCTTTTGTCTTTCTCTTCGGCACAGCCGACAACTTCCTTCAATATAACGACCCATAATTTCCTTACTGTTGATATTCTAATTAAATATTTTAAACACGTCGCCTTTTTGGCGGGCGGCAACCATTATGCGGTATCGGTGTAATATCGCGTATGCTAAGAATCTCCAAACCGCATGTTTGCAAAGATCGTACGCCTGCTTCACGTCCCGAACCGGGACCTTTGACGAATACATCGACCTTTCTTAAACCAAGGTCGTATGCTTCTTTCGCGGCAGCTTCAGCCGTTACCTGCGCGGCAAACGGTGTATTCTTTCGCGATCCTTTGAACGCATTGCGCCCTGCCGATGACCAGCTTATTACGTTACCGTAAACATCGGTGATTGTAACTATAACATTGTTGAATGTAGCCTTGATGAAAACTTTACCGGTTACATCGACCTGAATTTTCTTTTTCTTTTTTGCAGCCGTTGATTGCGCTGCTGCACCTGAACCTTGTTTTGCCATTTTATTAATCCGTTATTAAATGTTATTTCTTGGCTATTGCTTTTTTCTTGCCGGCAACTGTCTTACGTTTACCTTTACGTGTCCGTGAGTTTGTTCTCGTCCGTTGCCCTCGCACCGGTAATCCTTTTCGATGTCTTAATCCCCGATATGAGTTAATGTCCATCAACCGCTTTATGTTCATCTGCGTTTCTGTTCGGGCGGAACCTTCAACCTTTAAATCGGAAGTGATGATTGAACGAATTTTCGCAACTTCGTCATCGGTCAGTTCGTTTATTTTTTTCGCGTAACTGATTCCGGCTTGATCGAGTATCTTGTGCGCGGTACTACGACCAATGCCAAAGATATAAGTTAGTCCGATTTCGGATCGTTTATTTTTTGGTAAATCTATGCCTGCTATACGAGCCACTATTAATTATCCTTTCGACTAAATTAAATTCTAATTAGAATTCGTCTTTATCCTTGTCTTTGTTTGTGTTTTGGGTTCTTGCATATTACGCGGACAACACCGTTGCGCCGTATAATTTTACAATTATCACATAATTTTTTCACTGATGATCGAACTTTCATGAAAACTCCAATTATTTATACCGATACGTAATACGACCTTTGGTCAGATCGTAAGGCGACATTTCTACAGTTACTTTATCGCCGACTAATATTTTTATGTAATGCATTCTCATTTTACCGGAAATTACTGCCAATATCTCGTGACCGTTATCTAATTTCACCCTGAACATCGCGTTGGGTAATGTATCGGTGATTACACCGTCCATCGTAATTGGTCCTTGCTTAGCCATTCACCTTATGATATTGTAAGTATTTCTGGTTTACCATCTTTAACTAAAACTGTATGTTCAAAATGTGCCGAATCTTTTCCGTCTGCCGTTCTAACTGTCCAGCCGTCGGCGTCGACTCGAACTCGATAGCTTCCGGCATTCACCATCGGTTCAATTGCTAATGTCATTCCGGTTTCTAACAAGAGTCCTGTTCCCTTTTCGCCGTAATTTGGAACAGCCGGTTCTTCGTGTAAATATTTTCCTACTCCGTGTCCTACTAAATCCCGAACGACCGAAAATCCATCGGATTCAACACGCTTCTGAACTGCCGCAGATATATCGTGTACTCTGTTTCCTGATACTGCTTGCGCGATACCTTCATACAGTGATTCTTCGGTGGCTTGAAGCAATCTTTGCTTCTCGCTCGAAATTTTTCCTACAGCGAACGTCCAGGCGCCATCGCCGTAAAACTTATTTTTCTTTACACCTACATCGATAGAAACTATCTCACCTTCGTTCAACTTTCGTGAACCAGGTATTCCGTGAACAACTTCATCATCTATCGAAATACACAAACTTGCCGGAAAAAGATTTTTCTT
Organism: Ignavibacteriales bacterium; assembly: GCA_016214905.1. NCBI lineage: Bacteria > Pseudomonadati > Ignavibacteriota > Ignavibacteria > Ignavibacteriales > Ignavibacteriales bacterium. The sequence goes on from JACRMQ010000001.1 coordinate 104,708, forward strand.
ATCGGTTCCGTAACCTTTAAATGCCGGTTCTGCCTGTTGAGATCTAATAAACTCTTCTGCAAATTGATCCAACTCTTTCGTTGTTATACCGGGCTTGACCATTACATTCATCATCTTTAAGACTTCTGCAACAATCCTGTTACTTTCCCGCATCAATTCAATTTCAGCAGGCGATTTAATAAAAACTTTCGCCATTATAATTTTACAACCTTAATTAAGGTTGCACTTACATCCTTCTGCCTTTAATCTTGCCGCTCTTCATGAAACCGTCGTAATGGCGCATTAGAAGATGCGATTCAATTTGTTGGAGGGTATCCAAACCAACTCCAACAATAATTAACAAACTGGTACCGCCGAAGAAACTTGCAAAACCGGAAGTCACTCCTAACCGCATCAAAAATGCGGGAAGAATCGCGACGATCGCGAGAAAAATTGATCCTGGTAATGTAATTTTAGTCAAGATGTTATCTATAAAATCAGATGTATGTTTTCCGGGTCTGATGCCGGGAATGAATCCGCCTTGCTTTTGCATATTTTCTGCAACGTCTTTCGGATTGAATGCGACGGCAGTATAAAAATATGTAAAGAAGATAATCATCAAGGCGTAAACAACCGAGTAGGTGATTGATGTATAGTTAAAATATCCGGCTATCCCCTGCATAAAATCGCTTTCAGGAAAGAAAGTGAGAATTGTGTTAGGAATAAACATGATAGCTTGGGCAAATATAATCGGCATAACGCCAGCCGTATTTACACGCATCGGGATGTATTGTGTTACCCCGCCATAAATTTTTCTGCCAACAACGCGTTTCGCATATTGAACAGGAATCCGTCGGGTTGCCTGAGTGACCATAACAATACCGGCAACGATAAAAAACATGAGTATAAAAATAATCAGTTCAATAATCAAACCGCGTGCGCCCGAGCTTACGAGCTGATATTCATCGAGAAGTGCATTTGGAAAACGTGCAATGATGCCGATAAAAATAATAAGTGATATTCCGTTTCCAATACCGCGCTCTGTGATTTGTTCTCCCAACCACATAATAAATATTGTACCTGCTGTCAGTACAAACATCGTTGATAGTTGAAATACAAGTCCGTGGACCGCCGGAGGTACAATCGGTATACCCTCGGCATTAATGCTCATCAACTGAACGCTAACACCCCATGCCTGAAGCATAGAAATCAGAACTGTGCCATAACGGGTGAGTTGTGTAATTTTTTTTCGGCCTTCTTCACCTTCTTTTGATAATTTTTGGAAGTATGGAATCACCGCGCCGAGCAATTGGATTATAATAGATGCACTGATATAAGGCATTATACCGAGAGCAAAAATTGCCGCATTGCTGAAAGCACCACCTACGAAAAGATCATACAACCCAAAAAGAGTGTTAGATGCCTGATTTCGCATTGCTTCTGTTAGCAATTGAGCATCTACACCGGGTAGTGTGATGTGAGCGCCTAAACGAACAATAATCAGAATTCCGGCAGTGAATAAAATCCTCTGTCGGAGTTCATGAATTTTGAATATGTTCCGAAAACTTTCGCTGAGTTTTGCCATTGACGATTACTTCGCTGATTTGTTGATAGTAATTGCTTTTCCGCCGGCAGCTTCAATTTTCTGCACGGCTGTTTTGCTGAATGAATTTGCAGTAATTTCTAATTTGGATTTTAAATCTCCGTCGCCTAGTATTTTTACAGGTAAAGATTTTTTTGAAACAGCGCCAAGAGTATATAGTAATTCCGGATTAATTTTTCCGTCTTTAATTTTACCTGCGGCTGCGAATTCTTCAAGTCGGGAAACATTCACTTTTTGGAATTCGACACGAAGAACATTTGTAAATCCGAATTTGGGAACGCGACGAACGAGCGGCATTTGACCGCCCTCGAACCATGGACGATAATGTGTTCCTGACCGGGCGCCCTCGCCCTTATGTCCGCGTGTAGCTGTGCCACCGTGTCCTGATCCCTGACCACGAGCGATTCGTTTTACTTTCTTCCTCGACCCGGGAGCGTATTTTAAATTATGTAATGCATTATTCGCCATACCTATTTTACCTCTTCTACTTTTAGAAGATATTTCACCTTATCAATCATACCTCTGATTTGCGGCGTATCGTTCTGGATTACGGAATAATTCGGCCTGCCAAGTCCTAAAGCTTTGATCGTCGCTTTATGTGATTTGAGAGTATGAATCTGACTTATCTTTTGTGTAATTTTAATTTTTTTCGCCATAGTCTATCCATTAATTAGTAGATGGAGCATTTTGCGAACCGAATATTTCGGCTAAACCTAAACTCCGGCGGTTAGCCATTGTTTTTGCGTCGATCAGACCTTGCAATGCTCTTAGTGTCGCTTTCACAACGTTGTGAGGATTGCATGAACCGATTGATTTTGTTAGAACATCTTTCACGCCGGCAGATTCCAATACTGCGCGCACGCCACCGCCTGCTATTAATCCTGTACCTGGCGATGCGGGTTTTAACAAAACTCTCGATGCGCTGTATTTACCGATTACGGTATGGGGAATTGTTCCGTGCAAAATAGAAACGTGTACAACATTTTTCTTTGCATCATCGATTCCTTTAGCAATCGCGTCCTGCACTTCATTAGCTTTACCCAAACCAACTCCAACATAACCATGACCATCTCCAACGACAACGATAGCGCTGAAACTAAAACGTCTTCCGCCTTTAACGACCTTGGCAACACGATTTATGTGTACAAGTCGGTCTTTAAGTTCAAGTTCGCCTGTTTTTATTCTTGTCAATTTTTACTCCAAAATATATAATGATCTATTTTACTGCTGCCGGGAGAGGAGTCGAACCTCTACAGACGCCTCCAAAGGGCGTTGTCCTGCCATTAGACGACCCGGCAAAATTTTAATGATGTCGCCGGGAGCAAGGGCTTTGTTTAAAATTTGAGTCCGGCTTCACGAGCGGCATCTGCCAATGATTTTACAACGCCATGGTATGAATAACCATTGCGATCAAATACTACTTTACTGAGTTTCTTTTCTAAAGCAAGTTTTCCTATTTCAGCACCAACCCGCTTGGCAATTTCTTTTTTGCCTTTAAGCGTTTTAATTTCGTCACGCACTGATGGTGAGAGTGTTGATGCCGCAACAAGTGTCTTCGCCTGCGAATCATCCACAATCTGAGCATACATATGATGTAAGCTCCGGTAGATTGTTAATCGAGGACGTTCAGTTGTCCCACGTATTTTTTTACTGATTCGATTTTTAATTTTTAATCTTTTTTCAATTCTCGATTTTTTAATCATAAATTATCCTGCCTTAGCTCCGGCTGTCGCTGCCGCTTTTCCTGCTTTCCGGCGAATGTACTCACCTTCATACTTTACACCCTTACCTTTATATGGTTCCGGTGGACGGAAAGATCTCAATTTTGCCGCGACCTGACCGACAAGCTGTTTGTCAATTCCTGAAATCAGTATGTTTGTTGGTATCGGAACTTCAAGTTTAATTTCCGCCGGTGCTTCAAATATTATCGGATGCGAATAACCGAGCACGAGTTGAAGTTTTTTCCCTTTCATCTCAGCTTTATATCCGACACCGACGATTTCCAATTTCCTTTGAAATCCTTCTGAGACACCCTTCATCATATTGCTCAGTAATGCTCGCCATGTGCCGTGTAAAGCCCGATATTTTTTTTCATCAGAAGAACGCTTAAGTATAAGTGCATTCTCAACAACTTCCACGGAGATTGCCGATGGAACTTTCGCAGACAACATCCCTTTCGGTCCGGTCATCTTCAGCATTACATCGTTCTTCTCGATCTTAACGCCTTTTGCAACGGGTATTGGTTTTTTTCCTATTCTAGACATTTTTTTAACTCTTATAATTATATTACCATATGGAACATAGTACTTCGCCGCCGATATTTTTCTGGCGAGCGTCTTTATCGGTCATAAGCCCCTGCGATGTTGAGACTATCGCAATTCCTAAACCGTTTAATACACGTGGTATCTCTTCTGCCGGTTTATATATTCTTAATCCGGGCTTGCTAAATCTCGATAATCCAGTAATCGCCGCTACGCCGTCTGTATAGCGAAGAGACACTCTAATAATTCCTTGCTTGTTATCGTTAAGTTCCGAATAACCGTTGATGTAATGTTGTTCGGTTAATATCTTACTGAGCGAGCGTTTTAAATTCGAAGCGGGGATATCGACACGGCGATGACGCGCTTTAATAGCGTTTCTTAATCGTGTCAGATAATCTGCAATTGGATCTGTTGTATTCATATTTTTCTGATTCCTTACCAGCTTGCCTTTAACACGCCGGGAATTTTTCCGTCGAGTGCCAATTTTCGAAAACATAGACGGCATATTCCGAATTTGCGCATGTAACCACGCGGTCTTCCGCAAATGTTGCAGCGGTTATGTTTTTGAACGGCATGTTTCGGCGTTCGTTTCGCTTTTACTACCATTGCTAATCGTGCCAACTCTTATCTCCTACGGTTGCGTTTATCGATTATTATTCAATTGTTGATTGTCTTTTTTCGAACGGCATGCCGAACTGCTTCAGAAGTGCGTAACCTTCCTGATCGTTCTTTGCTGTCGTTACGAATGTTATATCCATCCCGAAAATTTTCGTTACTTTATCGAAATCTATTTCGGGAAAAATAATTTGTTCTTTCACACCTACAGTGTAATTTCCTCTTCCATCGAACGATTTATCCGAGAATCCGCGAAAATCACGGATACGCGGAACTGCTACGTTCATAAACCGATCCATGAATTCGTACATTTTACGTCCGCGAAGTGTGACCCGAATTCCTATTGGTAATCCTTCTCTCAGTTTGAAATTCGATATTGCTTTCTTCGCTTTTGTGATAACTGCCTTCTGACCGATGATTGATTCGAGGTCTTTAATGATTACATCGAGCAATTTAGCATCTTGAGTAGCTTCACCAACACCTACATTGACTGCTATTTTTTCAAGCTTAGGTACCTGCATAACGTTACTGTACTTGAATTCTTTCATCAAATTTTCAATGATCGATTTCTCGTACATTTCATAAAGTCGGGGGATTACACCAGCTTCCTGTTCGCCAGGTTTCGATTTCGGTGCTTCTTTTACAGCTTTAGTTGATTTTTCTTTGCCCATAATATTTTCTCGTTATTAAAACATCTCTTCACAGGAACGGCATACGCGCATCGTTTGCTTTTTGCCAGTCGCCGCATCTGATACACTCTTATGACCGATGCGCGATGGTTTGCTGCACTTGGGACATATTACCAAAACATTCGATGTATTTATCGGTGCTTCTTTTTGAACGATGCCGCCTTGCGGATTCTTTTGAGATGCTTTCGTATGACGTTTTATAATATTCACGCCTTCTACTATCACTCGTTCTTCTTCGCGGAATATTTTCAAAACTTTGCCGGTTTTGCCCTTTGCATTTCCGGATATTACTTTTACTGTATCGTTTTTATGAATGTTCATATTCTTTCCAATTTCCTACAATACTTCAGGTGCAAGCGAAACAATCTTCATGTAATTTTTATCGCGCAATTCGCGTGCGACCGGTCCGAATATACGCGTGCCTCTCGGTTCACCCTGAAGATTCAAAAGTACCGCAGCGTTTTCATCGAAACGGATGAATGATCCGTCACGACGCTGAATTTCTTTTTTTGTCCTGACTATAACAGCTTTTGCGACTTCACCTTTTTTTACCGCACCGCCGGGTATAGCGCTTTTTACTGAGACAACGATTACATCGCCTAACGACGCATAGCGTCTTTCGTGCCCACCTAAAACCCGGATACACCGGACTTTTTTTGCGCCCGAATTATCAGCGCCCACCAGATTAGTTTCTTCCTGAATCATATCTGCTCTTCCAGTTATTTTGCTTTTTCAATAATTTCAACCAAACGCCACCGTTTCAATTTGCTTAAGGGGCGTGTTTCCATAATTTTTACCTGATCACCCACTCTTGCTTCTTGCTTTTCATCGTGAGCCATGAGTGAAGTGGTTCTTGTATAATATTTCTTATATATCGGATGTGGAATTCGTCGCTCTATAGCTACCACTATGCTTTTATTCATCTTTGCGCTTGTAACTTTACCGAGGCGCACCTTCCGTTGATTTCTATTTTCAGCCATCATGCTATATAAATCCTTTATTATTTGGCTTTTGATGTTTCGGGTGTTGAACGTTCGCTAATCATTTCTTTCTCACGCAACACCGTTTTCAATCGCGCGATATCTCTGCGTACCAGACGAACTTTGATCGGGCTTTCGAGTTGGCTTGTCGCTTTTTGAAATTTTAAATTGACCAAATTCTCTTCTTCATCAATTATCCGCTTTTTCAATTCCTCTTCCGACAATCCTTTTATTTCAAATACTTTCATTTCTTACTTCCTTATTTTCCGGTATAAGTTCGACGCGTAACCATTTTTGTCTTTAAAGGCAGTTTATGCGACGCGATATTCATTGCTTCTGCCGCGAGAGTTTTGTTAATTCCACCGAGTTCGAATAGAATTGTTCCGGGTTTAACTACAGCTACCCAAAATTCAGGTGCGCCTTTACCGCTTCCCATTCTGGTTTCTGCCGGTTTTTTTGTAACCGGTTTATCGGGGAATATACGTATCCAAACTCTTCCTTCCCGCTTCATCAAACGAGTAAGTGCAACTCTGGATGCTTCAATCTGCCGCTGGGTTATCCAACCCGGTTCCATCACTTTTAATCCGAAATCTCCGAACGAGATTGTGAAGCCGCGCGTTGCTTTTCCGCGCATTCTTCCACGCTGTTGTTTACGGTATTTTACTCTTTTTGGTAATAACATAATCCAATATCTTCTTAATTTAACGTGCTATTTTTTCTAAAACTTCGCCACGGCAAATCCATACTTTGACGCCGATTGAACCATAAATAGTTTGCGCTGTCGCTTGGGCATAATCAATATCGGCGCGAAGCGTGTGAAGTGGGATTCTTCCTTCTTTGTATTGTTCAGATCGCGCGATTTCTGCGCCGCCAAGACGGCCTCCGCACATTACGCGGATTCCTTCGGCACCCATCCGCATTGCAGATGTTATTCCCATCTTCATCGCTCGCCTGAAAGACATTCTGCCTTCCAATTGAACCGCGATATTCTCTGCAACTAAATAGGCATCAAGCTCGGGGCGTTTAATTTCGTTGATCAGAATCTTAACTTCCTTGTTAGTTATCTGCTTTAATTCTTCTTCCAGTTGTGTTATTTCTTTTCCACTTCTTCCAATGACAATTCCGGGTCGCGATGTGTGAATGGTTATCACAGCTCGCTTCGGTGTTCTATCAATCAGAATTTTAGAAATACCTGCCTTCTTTAATCTACTTTGAATATAACTTCGAACCTTCATATCTTCCTGAAGTTTCGATGCGAAATCTCTCTCGTCGTACCAATTTGAATCCCACGTTCGTAAGATTCCAAGACGAAAACCAACTGGATGAACTTTTTGTCCCAAGCAATCTCCTGTTATTGACTTTGTTGTTTAGATGATGGTTTATCTTTCGGTTTTGCAACCGATTTTTTTCTTTGAACTTTTTGAGCTACAACTATCGTTAAATGGTTCGATCTTTTTAACATTCGGTATGCACGACCCATTGGCGCCGGCAGCATTCGTTTCATGCTCGGACCTCCGTTCACGAAAGCTTCTTTCACCACGAGTGTATCTGTATCGGTTCTTCCTGCTTCGTCTTTATTCTGAAGGTTCGAGACCGCCGATCTTAATACTTTTTCGGCAACACGCGATGCATGTTTGGGTGAAAAGTGTAAAATATTTATCGCTTCCGGGACAGATTTCCCGCGAATGAGATCTATTATCAACCGCATTTTACGCGGAGATGATCCAATATACCGATTTATCGCACGAGCTTCTAACATAATCTTATCCTTCACCAGTAGTTGAATCACTCTTCAAACCGGGATGACCTCGGAAAATTCTTGTGGGTGCAAATTCACCCAACTTGTGACCTACCATTCCTTCGTGTACATAAACAGGTATGAATTTATTCCCGTTATGAACAGCCAATGTATGACCAACAAATTCCGGAGTGATCGTTGATGAACGCGACCACGTTTTTATTACCTTCTTCTGACCCGATTTTGCCATCGCTTCGATTTTTCCTTGAAGCTTTGCATCAACGAAAGGTCCTTTTTTGAGAGAACGACTCATAATCTACTTCTTCATTAAGAATGTTTTATTGCTGAATTATTTCCGACGTTTAATTATTAATTTGTCGGATTTCAATTTTTTATGTCTGGTCTTCTTACCCTTTGTATGCCAGCCCCACGGTGAAACCGGGTGCGGATTACCTTGCGGCGATTTTCCTTCACCACCACCATGCGGATGATCTACCGGATTCTGCACGACACCACGTGATTGAGGGCGAATGCCTTTCCATCGAGAACGTCCGGCTTTTCCAAGACTAATATTTTCATGATCAAGATTACTAACAGTGCCAATTGTTGCAAAGCAACCGCTGGGGATATTTCTTACTTCACCCGATGGCATTTTCAATTGTGCATATTTTCCTTCTTTTGCCATTAATTGGATCGAGGCACCTGCGCTTCTTCCAATTTGTCCACCTTTTCCGGGGCGCATCTCTATATTATGCACGAATGTACCAACCGGAATAATTGACAACGGCATCGCGTTTCCAACCTTGATTTCAACCTGAGGACCGGATGATAATACTTCGCCAATTTTGATTCCGTTCGGAGAAATGATATATCTCTTTTCCCCATCTTGATATTGAAGCAATGCGATGCGCGCAGTTCTGTTCGGATCGTACTCGATTGCAATTACTTTAGCTGTAACACCGATTTTATCTCGCTTGAAATCGATCTTGCGATAAAATTGCTTATGTCCACCGCCGCGATGACGCGAAGTGATGTGTCCATTTGTATTACGGCCACCGCTCGATTTCAACGGTTCGATTTAACTTTTTTCCGGTTTCGATTTTGTGATCTCGTCGAAAGTCGGGACAGTCATCCATCTGGTTCCCGGTGTATTTGGTTTTAAAATTTTGATACCCATTCTCGTTTACTTTCTTCTATCAAACGTTAGCAAAAAAATCAATCTTATCGCCCTCTTTAAGGGTGACAATCGCTTTTTTAAAGTGTGATGTTTTTCCCTCGAATCGACCTTTGCGGGTCATTTGAGTTTTCGACTTACCTTTAAAATTCATCGTGCGTACGTTGATGACTTTTACTTTAAATTTCTTTTCAACCGCATGTGCGATTTCAATTTTGTTCGCAGCAAGAGCAACCTCAAAAGCATAAATACCTTTATCCTGAAGGTTCGATACTTTTTCGGTCACGAGTGGGCGATAAATAATGCCTGTCATATTAACTTCATCTTATTGAAATGTTTTTTCTAATGCTTCTATTGCGCTTTTTTGAAGAACAAGAACTTTGCTGTTTAAAATATCGTAAGTCGATGCCTTCGATGCTTCAAGAACTTTTAAGGACGGGAGATTACGTCCCGACTTCCAGATGTTTACGTCTGTTTTCCCTACCAAGAATAAAGCTTTTTTCTCTGATAGCTTCAATGCTTTCATGATTTCCGCCATCTCTTTAGTCTTGGGTTGATCGATGCTGAAATCTTCGATGATCGTAATTGCGGCATCTTTGGCTTTATAACTCAACGCTGATTTTCGAGCCAATAATTTTACTTTTTTCGGTAACTGCCTTGAATAATCTCTTGGAACGGGACCAAAAATTGTTCCTCCGCCTTTCCACAATGGAGAACGGACAGCTCCGATTCTTGCCCGACCTGTGTGCTTTTGTTTCCATAACTTTTTACCGCTTCCGGCGACCTCACCGTATGTTTTTGTTTTGTGAGTTCCCTGACGCTGGTTTGCAAGATAACTGGTGACCGCCTGATAAATCGCATGGTCGTTTGGCTCTATCTCAAAAATATCCGGAGAGAGTTTAACTTTCTCGCCGCTTGGAGTGCCATCTTTTTTATATATATCGAGCTGCATAATTTGTTATTGTCTATAAAATTTCTTTTGAGATTTCTACGTAACTGTTATTATATCCTGGAATTGAACCGCGAATTAAAACTAAATTAGATTCAGGGATAATTTGAACAACCCGTAAATTTTTTACTGTAATCTGGGTTCCGCCCATTCTTCCTGCCATGCGCATTCCTTTAAAAACGCGTGATGGATAAGAACTGGAACCGATCGATCCCGGCGCACGAACACGATCGCTTTGACCATGCGTTCTTAAACCGCCGCCAAAATGATGCCTTCTAACTACGCCCTGAAATCCTTTGCCTTTTGATGCTCCGCTAACCGAAACAACATCTCCTGCCGCGAATAACGATTCAACCTTAATTTCTGATCCAGCTTGATATTTATTTACATCAAGGTTACGGAATTCACGAATTAGTTTCTTCGGATTCACATTAGCTTTTTTGAAATGTCCGGACATTGGTTTATTGACGTGTTTGTCTTTTTTATCTTCAAAACCAACCTGAACAGCTTCATAACCATCTTTGGCTTTGGTTTTGATTTGGGTTACAATACACGGACCCGCTTCAATGATAGTACAGGGAACCGATTCCCCTTTCTCATTAAAGACGCTGGTCATTCCTATTTTCTTGCCTAGTATACCACTCATTGTCTTTTACTCGAAATAAGTATGTCGAAACACCCCAGTGCCGGAAAATCCGGCAATGGGGTTCGATACAATATTATTATGATTGTAGAATTAAATTATACCTTTATCTCCACATCGACGCCAGCAGGAAGCTCTAATTTCATCAACGAATCTACCGTCTTGTTAGACGAGTTGAGTATGTCGATGAGGCGCTTATGGGATCGCATTTCAAACTGTTCGCGCGATTTTTTATCAACGTTGGGAGAACGCAAAACAGTGTAAAGTGTTCGTCTTGTTGGTAAAGGAATAGGACCGGATACGATTGCGCCAGTCGACTTTACCGTCTTGATAATTTTCTCAGCCGATTTATCGATAAGCGTATGATCGTACGATTTCAATTTAATGCGTATTTTTTGTCCAGCCACTTTATTATTCCTTTATTGATCGTTATTTACTCAAGAATCTTTGTTACAACGCCTGCACCAACTGTGCGACCACCTTCGCGAATTGCAAATCGTAAACCTTCTTCCATTGCGATTTCGGAGATGAGTTCTACCGATAGGTTATCAACGTTATCACCGGGCATAACCATTTCGGTTCCACTCGGTAATGTTGCAACGCCTGTAACGTCGGTTGTTCTAAAATAAAATTGTGGACGATATCCGCTGAAGTACGGAGTATGACGGCCACCTTCTTCTTTTTTCAATACGTACACCTGACATGTAAATTTTTTGTGAGGTGTGATACTTCCTGGTTTTGCAACAACCATACCGCGCTCGAGATCGTTCTTTTCAACGCCGCGTAATAACAAACCGGCATTATCGCCTGCTTGCACTTCATCGAGTTCCTTGCGGAACATTTCAGCACCGGTAATAACTGTTTTCTTATGAGCACCTAAACCGATCACTTCAACTTCGTCTCCGACCTTTGCATGGCCGCGTTCAACACGACCTGTACCTACAGTACCACGTCCTGTGATGGAGAAAACGTCTTCAATAGGCATTAAGAATGGCTTATCAACGTCGCGCTTCGGTAACGGAATGTAAGCGTCGACTGCATTCATCAATTCATAAATCGGTTTGAATGCTGCATCGTCCGGTTTTGCATCAGGGGCTAAAGCGCGTTCCATTGCTTTCAACGCACTGCCTTTTACTATGGGAATTTCGTCGCCCGGGAATTCATATTTTTTCAGAAGATCGCGTAATTCCATTTCAACTAATTCGATTAGTTCCGGATCATCCACCATATCAACTTTATTCAAGAAGACTACAATTTTAGGCACTCCGACTTGTCTTGCGAGAAGGATATGCTCACGTGTTTGTGGCATTGGACCGTCATTCGCGGCAACAACAAGAATGGCTCCATCCATTTGTGCGGCACCGGTTATCATGTTCTTTATATAATCTGCGTGGCCAGGACAGTCGACGTGTGCATAATGTCGTTTATCTGTCTGGTATTCTACGTGCGCAACTGCAATTGTAATACCACGTTCACGCTCTTCTGGTGCGTTATCAATGCTATCGAACGTACGGACTGCCGATAATCCTTTCTTGCTCAATACCATTGTGATTGCAGCGGTGAGCGTCGTCTTACCATGGTCAATATGGCCGATGGTACCGACGTTCACGTGCGGTTTGTCTCGGTTAAATTTTTCTTTTGCCATAAATGATCTCCTTAATTAGCTGAGATGTTTGTTTGTTTCATTAACTAAACTTATACAGTGACGGATTCCCGTCCACGAACTTTTTCAACAATTTGATCTGTAATGCTTCTGGGTACTTCTTCATAGTACGCAAATTGCATTGTGTATATTGCGCGACCCTGCGTCATCGACCTCATTTGGGTTGAATAACCGAACATTTCCGAAAGAGGTACTTTCGCTTTAATCACTTGCGCATCTTTGCGCGCAACAAGTCCTTCGATTTTTCCTCGACGTGAACTGAGATCGCCCATCACATCGCCCATATAATCTTCGGGAGTAACCACTTCAACATCCATAATCGGTTCTAATATTACCGGATCGGCTTTATCTGCGGCTTCCTTGAAAGCGATTGAACCTGCGATTTTAAATGCCATTTCAGAAGAATCGACCGCATGGAAAGATCCGTCGAACAACTTCACTTTAACATCAACCACGGGATATCCGGCTAAAACTCCGTTTTTCATCGCTTCAACGATACCTTCTGAGACAGGTTTAATATACTCTTTTGGAACCACACCTCCAATTATTCCATTTTCGAATTCGAAACCCTTACCTTTTTCATTCGGTTCAAGAGTGATCCAAACATGTCCGTATTGACCCCTTCCACCGGATTGACGAACAAATTTACCTTCTTGCTCAACCTTTTTACGAATTGTTTCTCGATAAGCTACCTGCGGTTTACCGACATTTGCCTCTACTCTAAATTCACGCTTCATTCTATCAATAATAATTTCAAGATGCAATTCACCCATTCCACTGATAATTGTTTGGCCTGTTTCTTCATTTGAAGAAACCCTGAATGTGGGATCTTCTTCAGATAACTTAGATAACGCTTCTCCCATCTTTTCTTGATCGGCTTTCGTTTTCGGTTCGATTGCAACTGCGATCACGGGTTCCGGGAACTCCATCTTTTCTAAAATAATTGGATCTTCCTCGTCGCACAGTGTATCGCCTGTTCTTGTATTTTTTAATCCTACTACTCCAACGATATCTCCGGCGTATGCCGCATCCGTATCTTCACGATGATTCGCGTGCATGCGCAGCAATCTTCCGATTCGCTCTTTGCGTCCGGTACTTGAGTTAAATACATAAGAACCAGATTCAATTTGCCCGCTATACACACGCAGGTAAGTGAGCTTACCGATGTACGGGTCTGTCATGATCTTAAATGCTAAAGCAGAAAATTTTTCATTATCTGATACTTTTCGCGTTACATGATCTTTCATGTTGGGATGATGACCGCTAACTTCACATGCAGAAAGATCAACAGGCGATGGAAGAAAATCTATGACTGCGTCCAACAATCCTTGAACACCTTTATTTTTGAAAGATGAACCACAAAGCACAGGAATGATGCTAACTTTTAAACAGGCCCTGCGTAATACATTTTTAATTTCTGTCGGTGATATTTCTTTACCGTCGAGATATTTTTCAAGAAGCGTGTCATCTTCATCAGAAACCGCCTCCAACATTTTTGTACGGTATTCACATGCTTTCTTTTTTAAATCTTTGGGGATTTCGATATCGTCCCACGATGTACCGGCGGATCCTTCGTGGAATACTCTTGCTTTAAAAGTAATAAGATCTATGTAACCGGTGAATAATTCACCTTCACCAATCGGGATTTGTACTGGAACAGCATTGGCATGAAGACGATTTTTCATCATATCAATTACATTATAGAAATCAGCACCTACGCGATCCATCTTATTTACGAATGCTAAACGCGGAACGCCATATTTATCTGCCTGCCGCCAAACTGTTTCAGATTGTGGCTCAACACCGCCAACGGCACAGAATAATGCAACTGCACCATCGAGTACTCGTAAAGATCGTTCAACCTCGACGGTGAAATCAACATGTCCTGGTGTATCTATTATATTTATACGATGATTATTCCAAAAACAGGTTGTAGCGGCACTTGTTATAGTTATACCTCGTTCTTTTTCCTGCTCCATCCAGTCCATTGTGGCAGCGCCATCATGGACTTCACCCATCCTATGAACAACACCTGTATAAAATAATATACGCTCTGTCGTAGTAGTTTTCCCGGCATCTATGTGAGCCATAATGCCGATGTTTCTTGTTCGCTCTAATGTATAAACTCTTGCCATTCTTTAAAAATCTATCTTTCCATCAAATCAAAATATCTTAACTTATATCTAAAATTTAAAATGAGCGAATGCTTTGTTGGCTTCTGCCATTTTGTGTGTGTCTTCACGTTTTTTAACCGCGCCGCCCTCGTTATTTGCAGCAGCAATAAACTCTGCAGCAAGTTTCATTGCCATCGATTTATCTTTCCGTTCATTTGCATAATTAATAATCCATCGGATAGCCAGAGCAACACTTCTATCCTGCCGTACTTCTGTCGGTATCTGATAAGTTGCTCCACCAACACGTCTGGCTCTTATTTCTAAAATCGGCTTCACATTGCTGATAGCTTTTTTGAAAACGTCAAAACCACTTACATCTTTTGATCGTTGTCCAGCAATATCAAATGCGTCATATACAATTTTTCGGGCACAATGCTTTTTACCCTGTTTTAGTACATTATTGATGAACCTACCGACCAAGATATCATTAAATTTTGGATCGGGGGTTACAAATCGTTTTCCTGCAGTCTTTTTTCTCATATTACTTTTTTGGCCTCTTTGCGCCGTACTTAGATCGACCTTGTTTTCTATCCGTCACCCCTGCGGTATCCAATGTACCACGAATAATATGATACCTGACACCGGGTAAATCCTTCACCCTACCCCCACGAATGAGCACAATTGAGTGCTCTTGAAGGTTATGACCTTCACCGGGGATATAGGCAGTAACTTCGATGCCATTTGTTAATCGTACACGAGCCACTTTTCTTAATGCAGAATTAGGCTTTTTGGGGGTAGTTGTATACACCCTGGTGCAGACACCGCGTTTTTGTTGCGACTTCTGTAATGCTGGGGCTTTACTCTTCCAGGTTACATCTTGTCGACTAAATCGTATTAATTGATTGATAGTGGGCAATTATTCAAACTCCTGAATTTTCCAAAAGTTTATAAATATATGAAATTTTTCAACCTTTGTCAATTTTTTATGAAGATATTTTTTCTTTTTTCTTTGTTTTCTTTTTTTCAGCGATAATTTCAGTAACAATCGGCTCTTCTTCAACCATTGCTTCGTCTTTAGAAACAACTATTAAATTCCTGAATTTCTTTAATCCAGTTCCGGCTGGAATTAAATGTCCCATTATAACATTTTCTTTTAATCCAAGTAAATGATCAACTTTTCCTTGAATAGCAGCGTCAGTCAGGACTTTTGTTGTTTCTTGGAATGATGCAGCAGAGATAAAACTTTCAGTTGAGAGTGCCGCTTGTGTTATTCCAAGAAGAACTGGTTCCGCAGTTGCAGGTTCTGCATCTCTATACTCAACTATTTTTTTACTTTTCTTTCTTAAATCTATATTGAGTTCGCGAACTTTCTTTTTAGAAATGATCTGACCATTTTTCAATTTAGAATCACCTTTGCTGGTCAATATTACTTGATCGTGTAATAATTCATTCTCTTCATTCAAAGAATGAATATCAACATAATCATCTTCTAAAAATCTGGTATCGCCAGGTTCTATGATACGAACTTTTTGCATCATCTGACGAACGATAACTTCAATATGTTTATCGTTTATTTTTACACCTTGCATTCGATAAACTTCCTGGATTTCATTCACAAGATATTGTTGAACAGAACTCACGCCTTTAATTCTTAGAATATCATGCGGCTCTATTGCACCATCCGATAAACGTTCTCCGGCACGAATAACATCGTTATCTTGAGCGAGAATATGTTTACCCATCGGGATTAGATACTGACGTTGATCATGCCCATCATGACTTTTAACAATGAGTTCTCGTGAACCACGCTTTTGCGCTCCAAAACTTACCACTCCATCGATTTCGGAAACAATGGCAGGATCTGCAGGACTGCGAGCTTCAAATAGCTCAGTTACTCGCGGTAAACCACCTGTAATATCACGTGTTTTTCCGCTATCCCGAGGTATTTTCACTAAAACAGTGCCTGCTTCTATTTGCTGATTATCATCAACATTAAGATGCGCCCGCGTTGGGATGATATAACTGCCGAGTGATTGACCTTCTTCGTTTTGAATCATAAGCATCGGACTCAATGTCCGATCTCGCGTATCAATAACGACTTTTTGAATATGCCCGGTTTGTTCATCCGGCTCTTCTCTGAATGTAAGGTTCTCTTTCAGGTCTTGATATTTTATAATACCGGAATGTTCAGTAATAATAACTGCATTGTACGGATCCCATTCATAAACAATTTCGCCTTTAGCAATTGGAGCGTTATCTTTGATCAGCAGTGTCGCACCATAAGGGACATCATATTTGGTTAATACGCGATTATCCGGATCAACGATATTTACAACTCCGCTGCGACCCAACACAATAAGTTTACTATCTTCATCTGTCGATTTGAGATATTTAATGCCGTCGTAAACAGCTTTACCCTCGAATTTCGATACGATCTGGGATTGAGTTGCAATTAAACTTGCAGTTCCACCTGTATGAAATGTTCGGAGTGTCAATTGAGTCCCTGGTTCCCCGATCGACTGCGCGGCGATAATACCAACCGGTTCTCCAGGTTCAACTATTTTTGACGTGGTTAAATTTCGACCGTAGCATTTCGCACATATCCCTCGCTTCGATTCACAAGCGAGTACTGATCTTATCTCAATCGCTTCTATAGATGTTTCTGAAATAGCGAACGCAATTTTCTCATCAATTTCCTGACCGGACTTGACTAATACCTCTTTTGTTATCGGATTAACAACATCATGAACAGCAACACGTCCTAATATTCTTTCCGAAAGTGGTTCTTTAACATCCTCTCCTTCTTTCAGCGCACCTGTCAAAACTCCTCGAATTGTTCCGCAATCTTCCATCGCGACGATGGCATCCTGAGCCACGTCGACTAAACGTCTCGTTAAGTATCCTGCATCAGCAGTCTTCAACGCTGTATCTGCCAAACCTTTACGTGCACCGTGTGTCGAGATAAAATATTCGAGAATCGATAATCCTTCTCTAAAATTGGCTACAATCGGATTTTCGATCAATTCACCTGTTGCTCCAGATAAACTTTTCTGCGGTTTTGCCATTAATCCGCGCATTCCTGCCAATTGACGCACTTGTTCTTTTGAACCACGCGCACCGGAATCGACCATCATATAGAGTGAATTAAATCCGTCTCTATCGTGCTGGAGTGAATCAAAAAGTTTTTCAGCAACACGATTAGTTGTGCGAGTCCAGATATCAATTACTTTATTATATCGCTCACCGTTGGTAATGAATCCCCGGAAATATTGATTCTGAACATTATCAACTTCCTTGAAAGCTTTTGTGATAACTTCATCTTTTTCTTTGGGAATTATAACATCACCTACGCTAACCGACATTCCTGCTTTTGTTGCGTATGTAAATCCAAGTTCTTTTAACTTATCTAAAAATTCTGCAGTCCGCACATTTCCACAAGCTCTGAACACTGTTTGAACGATCTGGACAAGCCGTTTTTTATTGAGAAGCTCGTTAATGTAACCTAGTTCCTTAGGAACTATTTGATTGAATCGAACGCGGCCGGTTGTTGTATCTAACACCTTACCGCCAATCCTGACTTTAATTCTTGCGTGTAATCCAACTTTTCCGGCATCATTTGCTATTATTACTTCCTCCGGAGAACTGAATATTTTTCCATCACCAATATCACCTGATCTTGATTTTGTCAGATAATAACAACCAAGCACTTGATCTTGAGTTGGATGAACAATTGGCGCACCGCTTGATGGAGACAAAATGTTATGGCTCGAAAGCATCAGTATACGGGCTTCTAATTGAGAGTCGTAAGACAATGGAATATGCACAGCCATCTGATCACCGTCGAAATCGGCATTGAATGCGGTACATACCATCGGATGTATTTGGATAGCTCTTCCTTCAATTAATACCGGTTGGAACGCTTGGATACCGAGGCGGTGAAGTGTGGGTGCTCGGTTCAGAAGCACCGGATGTCCATCTATAATGTTTTCCAAAATTTCCCAGACTTCTTGGCCTTTTTTATCAACTAATTTTTTTGCGCTTTTGACTGTCTTCACCAATCCACGCTCAATCAATTTTCGAATAATGAAAGGTTTAAACAATTCAACTGCCATATCTTTTGGCAATCCGCATTCGTGAAGTTTCAGTTCTGGACCTACTACAATAACTGAACGACCGGAATAATCTACTCGTTTCCCAAGTAAATTCTGACGGAATCGTCCCTGTTTACCTTTAAGCATATCCGAGAGAGATTTAAGCGCACGATTATTATCGGAGCGGACGGCATTTGCTCTTCGCGAATTATCGAAAAGTGAATCTACAGCTTCCTGCAACATTCTCTTTTCATTTCTCAGAATTACTTCCGGTGCTTTAATTTCAATCAGTCGTCTTAAACGATTGTTTCTGATAATAACTCTTCTATAAAGATCATTAAGATCAGAAGTCGCAAATCTACCGCCTTCGAGGGGAACAAGCGGCCGTAACTCAGGTGGAATAACGGGGATTACATCGAGCACCATCCATTCCGGTTTATTCAACGGTCCATTTTCTCTTTCACGGAACGCTTCTACCACTGCTAATCTTTTAAGTAATTCTTGTTTCTTCTGAACAGATGCTTCAGAATGCACGTTCACTCGAAGGTCCGCAGATAGAGATTCAACTTCTACTCGTTTTAATAATTCCTTTATAGCTTCACCGCCGATTTTTGCAATAAATTTTTTCTCGTCTGTATCTTCTAAATGCTGATTTTTTTCAGGTAAAGTTCCAAGGATATCATAATATTGTTCCTCGGATAGAAGATCCAACTTTTGCAATCCGGTTGTACCGGGTTGAATGACTACATACGATTCGTAGTACACAATTTTTTCTAAATCTTTTCCGGTAACACCTAGAATGTTGCCAATTTTTGATGGTGCGGATCGGAAATACCAAATATGGACAATCGGCACAGCTAAGGCAATGTGCCCCATACGTTCGCGACGAACGCTTTTTTGGGTTACTTCAACACCGCATCGGTCACATATGATTCCTTTGTACCTTATCCGCTTATATTTTCCGCAATGACATTCCCAATCGCGGACCGGTCCAAAAATCTTCTCGCAGAAAAGTCCGTCTTTCTCAGGTCGGAATGAACGGTAATTTACTGTTTCCGGTTTTGTTACTTCTCCGTGTGAGCGGGAAAGTATCAAATCGGATGATGCTAATGTTATAGTAATTTTTGAAAATGTTTTCTTCGCTAAAGTATCGTGTGTTGCGAATGCCATTAAAAATTCTCCAATCTCTAGTTATTCAATCTTAAGATCTAATCCTAAGCCCATTAACTCGCGTACAAGAACATTAAACGATTCGGGTACGTTTGGTTCCGGGAGGTTATCACCTTTTACTATCGCTTCATAAAGTTTTGCGCGGCCATAAACGTCGTCACTCTTTACGGTTAACATCTCTTGCAAAATGTTAGCCGCTCCGTATGCTTCGAGTGCCCATACTTCCATTTCACCAAACCGTTGACCACCAAACTGTGCTTTACCACCGAGTGGTTGTTGTGTGATGAGGGAATAAGGACCAATAGAGCGAGCGTGAATTTTATCATCAACAAGGTGAGATAACTTCATCATGTAGATGTAGCCAATCGTGGTTTCCTGATCAAATTTTTCTCCGGTGCGTCCATCAATTAGTGCCGCCTTCGAGTTCGTGTTTAATCCGGCTTTCTCAAGTTCATGTTGAACTTCTTCCCATGTGGCTCCGTCGAAGATAGGCGATGAATATTTAGTCTTCAACTTAATCCCTGCCCAACCCAGAGCAGTTTCAAACAATTGCCCCAGATTCATACGCGACGGCACGCCGAGCGGATTCAATACGATATCGACAGGTGTTCCATCGAGCATGAAAGGCATATCTTCCTGCGGAACTATTTTTGCAACAACGCCTTTGTTGCCATGCCTTCCCGCCATTTTATCGCCGACAGATAATTTTCGTTTCTTCGCGATATATACTTTCGCAAGTTGGACAATACCAGAAGGTAATTCATCACCAAGCATTATTTTGGTTTTTTCGTGCTTGTAATATTCATCAATATCGGTTAATCGTTGGAAGAAATTTTCATATAATTTGATTAAAAGAGAATTCTTCTTTTTATCCTCAACCCAATCTGTGTTAAAATCAAGTTTTTCAAGATCTGAAATTTTCGAGAAGGTTTCAAAAGTTGCCTGAGTTCCACCGCGAATTATTACATCGCCATTTTTACTTCGAACAGTCGATAATTTTTCACCATTCAATAGCAATCCGAGTTTTTTCGCAAGAAAATCATACGCGTCCTGAGTTGCCTTCTTCTGGGCTTTATCTAATTGATCACTAAGCCGTTTATCTTCTTTCTTAGACTCGGAATCTTTTCGTTTGCGGCTGAATAATTTTGTCGCAATCACGATCCCCTTCATACCCGGTGGAGCTTTCAATGATGCATCTTTAACATCACCGGCTTTCTCACCGAATATTGCCTTCAGAAGTTTTTCTTCGGGTGTTGATTCTGTTTCACCTTTTGGGGTTATTTTACCAATCAGGATATCGCCTTCTACCACTTCAGCGCCGACCCGGATTACGCCATTTTCATCCAAATCTTTTACAGCATCTTCGCTTACATTCGGGATTTCTCTGGTTAATTCTTCTTCACCACGTTTTGTATCGCGTACCTGAAGTTCAAATTCTTCGATGTGAAGCGATGTAAAAACATCTTCAGCGACGATTCGTTCGTTCATGATGATAGCGTCTTCAAAATTATAACCACGCCGTTTCGGCCGAGCGCCAATTCGCCATTCTCGGTGGCGCAACCATCGGCAAGTATGTCGCCTTTTCTTACTTTCTGACCCGGCTTCACGATTGCACGTTGATTAATTGAAGTATCCTGGTTGGTTCTGAAGAATTTTATCAACTTGTATTCGACACGTTTTTTATCTTCAAAACTTACAACAACGTCTGAGCTTGCTTCATCGATATCGTAATTAACTATAATCGAGTTTGCATCTACAAATTCAACAACACCATTTCGTTCCGCAATTACCATAGTTCTGGCGTCATTAGCAATCTTTCCTTCAAGTCCTGTCCCGACAATCGGAGCTTCCGGACGTAAAAGGGGCACTGCCTGACGTTGCATATTCGATCCCATTAACGCACGGTTGGCGTCGTCGTGTTCCAAAAATGGTATTAATGCCGCCGCAGCACTTACAATCTGGCTCGGTGCGACATCGAGGAATTGAACTTCTTCAGGTTTCAAGAGTGGATAATCGCTTTGATATCTTGCCTTTAAACGTTCGGTTAGAAATTTTCCTTTGTCGTCAATTTGTGTATTTGTTTGCGCAATCGCGTATGTATCTTCTTTCTCGGCGGTCATGAATTCTATTTCATCCGTCGCTTTGCCATTCTTGACTTTTCGATATGGCGTTTCAATAAATCCAAACGGATTCACGCGAGCATAAATACACATCGAAGATATCAACCCGATGTTCGGTCCTTCCGGTGTCTCGATTGGGCAAAGGCGACCGTAATGTGTATAGTGAACGTCGCGGACTTCAAATCCGGCACGTTCGCGTGTAAGACCACCCGGTCCAAGGGCAGACATACGGCGTTTGTGTGTAATCTCCGCCAAAGGATTTGTTTGATCCATGAATTGCGATAACTGATTCGTACCGAAGAATGCATTTATAACGCTTGTAATTGTTCTGGCATTTACCAGATCTTGCGGAGCTATTTTTTCTTGATCACGTAGACTCAAACGCTCGCGAATTGTACGAGCCATGCGCGCGAGTCCGATATTGAATTGTTGGCCTATTTGTTCACCGACAGTCCGAACCCGGCGATTTCCCAGATGATCAATATCATCAACAGATTTTCTCCCTTGTTGTAAATCGAGCAGATAGTTGATGATCGCGATTATGTCTTGTTTTGTGAGGGTTGTAGTGGTAACCGGAACATCTAAATGTAACTTTTCATTCATTCTAAATCTGCCAACCTCACCGAGATCGTAACGTTTTTCATTGAAGAAAAGCCGCTCGAATAAATTTTTGGCAGTATCGAGATCGGGAGCTTCTCCTGATCTCAATTGTTGATAGATCGTGTTTAATGCTTCTTCATCGGTTCTGGCTGTATCTTTTAAAATTGTGTTTGCTATTACTGAATTTTCACCGGAGACCTCTTGCTTTAAAAATTTAATTTTTTTGATTTCCGATTTCTTAATTTTTTTCAGTAACTCCTCAGTGAAGATCGAATCTTTGTTGATAATGATTTCGCCTGTCTTTTTATCAACCACGTCGCTGCAAACTATTCTGTCGATATAATCTTTAATGTTGACTTTTTGAGGATCAACCTCTTCTAAGAGATTGAACAATTGCAGAATTTCGTCATCCGATGAATAACCGATGGCACGTAGTAATGTTGTTACGGGGAATTTCTTTTTTCTGTCGATGTAAACATACATTACATTGCTGATATCCGTTGTGAACTCAACCCATGAACCGCGAAACGGAATTATTCTAGCGGAATATATCGACATTCCGTTCGGATGAACAGTTTCATCGAAGAAAACGCCGGGTGAACGATGTAATTGGCTGACAATAACGCGCTCTGCACCGTTAATGATGAAGGTTCCACGGTGAGTCATCATCGGTAAGTTACCAAGATAGACTTCCTGCTCCATCGTGTCTACAAAACTTTTACCATCTTCACTTTTTGTTGAAAGTCGGAGTTTCGCTTTTAGCGGCACTGCAAATGTCAGTCCGCGTTCCTGACATTCAATCACGGAATATTTCGGTTTCTCGACATAATATTCAACGAATTCCAGGAAATAGTTTTCACGCGCATCCGTGATTGGAAAACTAAGCAGAAATATTTGTTGGAGCCCACGATGCACACGCTTCTCCGGTGGAACTTGGGCTTGCAGAAAACTTTCCCACGATTCTAGTTGAACATTCAATAGATCCGGTTGATCAACGATTTGGGGAATTCGAGAAAATGATATTCGTCCATTGGTATGATTGGTCTGGTTCTTCAATTCTATCACCTTAAAAAAATCGTAATTTGCAAAACTTATATCATCGAAACATTAAACAAAATAAAATAGCAAACCGATAACCATCTTTGTAGATGGTTATCGGCACTAACCTTACATTTGTTCCGAACGTTTTTGAGTATGAACTCTCTCAACGTCAGCTTACTTTAACTCTACAGTTGCACCGGCTTCTTCGAGTTCTTTTTTCAGCTTTTCGGCTTCGTCTTTACTAACGTTTTCTTTCACGTTTTTCGGAGCGCCGTCAACCAAGTCTTTTGCTTCTTTCAAACCAAGTCCGGTGGCTGCACGAACAACTTTAATGACATTAATTTTTTGCGCCCCGGCTGCTTTGAGCACAACGTTAAATTCGGTTTGCGCTTCAACTGCTGCTGGAGCGGCTCCAGCAGGCATCATGCCACCCATCATCATCGGTGCTGCTGCTGTGACTCCGAACTTTTCTTCAAGAGCTTTTTTTAATTCGGCTGCCTCGAGTAAAGTGAGCTTTTCAATTTTTTCAACGATTTCTAGTACTACTGACATTGTGTATCTCCTATTCTAAATGATTAAACTTTACGCTGCTTTTTTCTTTTCTATTGCATCGATGATCGTTACAAGATCGCGTGCTAGTGCATTGATTGCACCGACCACACCGGATATCGGCGATTGAATACTACCTATAATACCCGCGATGAGTTCGTTGCGTGAAGGAAGTTTTGCAATGTCATCGAGCTGGCTGCCTTCAAAAACTTGATTCTCAAGAACACAAACCTTGAGTGCCAACTTGTTATGCTTATCGCGAAACTTCTTTATGATCTTTGCTGGTGCTACCGGATCTTCATACCCGAAAGCGATGCCCGTGTGGCCCACTAATTTCGGGATAACTTTATCGTATCCGGTGACACTTTGTAAAGCTTTGCGAACGAGTGTGTTTTTTACAACTCGATAATCGATATTCGATTTTCGGAATTCACGTCGAAGCTCTGTTATCTGCTCAACGGTAATTCCGGTGAAATCGGCGAAGTACATACCCTTCGCTTTTTCGACCATCTCTTTCACCTCTGCAATGATCTGTTCTTTTTCAGAACGTTTCATGATTACCTCGTAAATGAATTATTGTCCCCTGAGAAGCTCCGGTCAAATCCGGACAGAAAACATATTCTATTGTTAATGAGTGCGTAATTTTTTTTCTACTATTTTGACGCTATAATATTTTTGTCGATGTGAACACCGGGACCCATCGTGCTCGAAAGCGCAATGCTCTTTACATATTGACCTTTCGCAGATGCCGGTTTCAAACGAATCACGGTTGCTAAAAATGCGTTTATATTTTCAACCAAATTTTGAGTTTCGAAATTTACTTTCCCGATCGTTACATGAATAATTCCTGCTTTATCGACCCGGAATTCAATTTTACCCGCTTTGACTTCTTTAACAGCTTTGCCAATATCTAATGTAACCGTTCCGCTTTTTGGATTCGGCATTAAACCGCGTGGACCGAGAACTTTTCCGAGTTTTCCCAGATCACCCATGACATCGGGAGTGGCGATGATGACATCAACATCTGCCCATCCAGCTTGAATTTTCTGAAGATAATCCTGATAACCGACATGATCGGCTCCGGCTGCTTTGGCTTCTTCATCTTTTGGAGGTTTCGCAATCGCCAAAACGCGAACAGCTTTTCCAATACCGTGCGGAAGTGCTACTGTTCCGCGAATAGCTTGATCTGCTTTCTTGGGATCGACACCGAGCCGTATGGCGATGTCAACCGCTTCATTAAATTTGGCAGATGCTGCCTCTTTCACTTTCGTTACCGCTTCTTCGATAGTGTAATTTTTTTTCAAGTCAACTTTTTTGATTGCGGCGTTGTAACGTTTACTTCTTTTCATTTAGTTTGTTCTTTCAATGAGTGGTACAATCGTTTCGTTCGACGATTATTTGAACGAAACTTCCACGATATCATTATGATTAATCTTCAACAGTTATTCCCATGCTTCGCGCAGTCCCTGCAATCATTTGCATCGCAGCATCAACATCGTTAGCATTCAAATCCGGCATTTTAGTTTCGGCAATTTCTCTTAATTGCTTTTTGGTCACCTTACCAACTTTATTCCGATTTGGTTCACCTGATCCTTTTTCAATCTTCGCGGCTTTTGTTAATAAAACGGAAGCAGGAGGAGTTTTCGTAATAAACGTGAACGACTTATCTGAAAAAACTGTAATAACAACGGGGATGATAAGTCCTTGCTTGTCTTGTGTACGTGAATTGAACTGTTTGCAGAATTCCATTATATTCACACCTTTTTGACCCAATGCTGGACCAATAGGTGGTGCCGGAGTGGCTTGACCTGCAGGAATTTGTAATTTTATAAAACCAACAATTTTTTTCATAAATTTATCCGATAAATTTGGAAATTATTTTTCGATTTCAACTTGATTAAAGTCTAATTCAATCGGTGTTTTTCGACCGAATATGCTGACCATTACACGAAGTTTTAGTTTTTCTTCGTTAACATCTTGAACTATACCTGTAAAATTATTGAATGGTCCATCAATAACTTTTACTGGTTCACCAACATGAAAAGGCACTGCCATAACTTCAACATCTTTACGCTCTTCCATCCGTCCGATGAGTCGCTTAACCTCCTCATTATGCAGTGGAGTCGGCTCACCTCTTGGTCCGACAAAACTTATCACTGAAGGTGTAGATTGAATAATATGCTTGGTTGTTTTATCCAGAACCGCTTCAACAAGAATGTAACCGGGAAAAAATGTTTTTGTTTTGCTTTTCTTTTTACCCTCTTTGATTTCAAATATTTTTTCAGAAGGCACCAAGACATTAGTTATTTTTTCTTCCATCTTTTGAAGTTTGACTTCATTTTCTAGATGAGACTTAACTTTATTCTCATGTCCGGAATATGTCCTAACGGCATACCATCGTTTTTGTGGTGTTGCATCTTTCACATTTGCCTCGTTACAGAATTACCTTCATGAGTGTACTGACGACCCAATCGACTCCGAAAACAAACGCCGCAATTATCCCGCAAACAGCGAGAACAATAATAGTCGACTCTCGCAATTCCTCTTTGCTGGGCCATGTTACTTTTTTCATTTCTTTCACCGTATCGGTGAGAAATGCTATGATTTTTTCTTTCATACAATACTCTTAAAAATTTATAAATTTCCGTTGCACGTCAGGAGGGACTTGAACCCCCAACCTGCGGTTTTGGAGACCGCTGCTCTGCCAATTAAGCTACTGACGTATGGAAAAATTATTTTGTTTCCTTATGGGTAGTATGTTTATTGCACCACGGGCAATATTTTTTATACTCTACCCTTCCGGTTTGTTTTTTCTTGTTCTTAGTCGCAGTGTAATTACGACGTTTACACTCCGTACATTCTAATGTTATGTTATCTCGCATAGAAATTCATCCAATAAAAAAAATTATGAGCCGAGCTTGCGATCGGGATTGAACCGATGACCTCATCCTTACCAAGGATGTGCTCTACCAACTGAGCTACGCAAGCGTTTCACTCGATATCTTCGAGCGGGAGACGGGATTCGGACCCGCGACCAACAGCTTGGAAGGCTGTGACTCTACCAACTGAGTTACTCCCGCATAACAGCGTAACCTTCGGTCGTGGGCAGGGGGGGATTTGAACCTCCGAAGGCATGAGCCGACAGATTTACAGTCTGTTGCATTTGACCACTTTGCTACCTGCCCCATCTATTTTACTTTACCTTGAGCTGGCGATCAGATTTGAACTGATGACCTGCTGATTACAAATCAGCTGCTCTACCAGCTGAGCTACGCCAGCATTTATAGATTGAAATTTTCAATCTCTTTCAAATAATTATTTTAAAAAAAATAAATTTATTTCTTGCCAACCCTCGGATCGGAGTCAGCTTCTTCTACATTATTTGATTCAAAAACTGCTTAATTTCTCAAAAAAATGAAGATTATTTAGAAATTGGGGAACCCATTATTTTTTTTAGCTTAGTAATATAGTATTTTCAAGTTAAAAAACAAACATTTGCTTGAAATAATTACCTCGTATAACTAAAAAATATTGTCGTTAAACAACTGCACATCTAGACGATTATCACCGTGGATATTGTGCCTTTAGAGTAGGATCTATTTCGAATGCCATCTTTAAATATTTATTCGCTTCTTCCGGATTTTCAATCGAATTATAATATAGTCCATAATTCAAGTACGACCTGGCATAAAGTTTTTTAATCCCAAGTGTATAAATATTTTCATTATCAGGTTCAATGTATGCATAGTCTACCTCCTTAAGTGCACTGCGATATGGTACCTTGCTTAATTTAAATGCTACCCCTGATGGAATTTTATAATATCCTTGAACGTATTGATCTTCAATCTCGGGAGTGATATATATCGAACGATTAGAAATATTTTTTTCAATGATACCTTGAATCATCCGCTGGTAATGATATTCGATAACATTTGGATTGTATGGTAGATTTTTTTCAAATTTATTCAACTCTCTCCGTATATTATTCAACTCAGTATTAAGTGATTCGAATAACCATGGGAAACGGTTTTGTAATTGGTCATAATACCATGACCGACGAAGGAGTTCTTTATCAATAACTACCACATCTTCTCTTTCATTCTCAATCGATTGAAGATAATATGCAGCCGATACAAAATAATCCCACTGATATGAAATAATTATTGAATTTTTATCCACTGATTTAAACATATCTCGCGTATAATTTTCAACTATTACATTTTTACTTTCAGCGGCCCGATCATAATTCAGAAATATTATGATCACTGCGAAAATAATTCCAGCGATAGTAAGATAATGATACTTGATTTTTTTAATTGCCAAAGAATAAATCCACGCCACACCAAATCCAACCCAAATCGCGATTGTTATATACGCGAGTAAAAAGTATGAATCAATGTCGTGTATATCGTAGTTTATTGAGTAAAATAGCGTTGTTAAAAAAAGTATTGATGTGAAAATGAATATCTTTTTATGCCGTTTAAATAAAAACATCGATCCTGCTATTGAGAAAATGATCGGATAATATGCCAATTCAGTTGGTAGATTATTTATAAAATAATTGAACTGTTTTGCGGCACTCTCCGTCGATGAAAATATCCAAACCCTATAAACTTTACCGCTGAAATGCCAAAACCATCTCTCAAGATCGATCGGATTTCCCCAATTCAACAACGGATGTTGAGTTGCTCTAACCGGTAAATATAAATAAACCGAAAACCCTATTATGAATGGAATAATTAATATTGCTATCCTTTTCAATGATGTCGACTTAAAACCATATGTGGTGAAGAATATAAATATCGTGGCTGGAGCTAATAAGATGGTCGTTAAATGATTGGCGAATGATATTCCGAGCAAAAATGAAAATAACAACCACGATCTTTCTCCATCTCCTTCTTCAAAATATTTATTATCTATAAGGTCTGGGGAATAAATCGCTCGAATCAAACTAAATAGCAGTATTGATAAAAATAATAGATGAAGTGAATACACCTCGATAGATGCCGATTGCGACCAAAATGTTGCAGAAAATCCCAATGTTATCGTTCCAAGAATTGCAGGTAGGAATGAAAGAGTTGTGATTTCTGATTCTTGTTTAATTGCAGAACGATTATTTTTCTTTTGCCCAAGCAATATAACTTTTTGTAACACGTACAATAGTCGGAAGAAAAAATATAATGTGGCGGAACAAAGAAATGACGACATCAAATTTAACTGATGAATTTTCCTGAGGCCCAGCGGAAGATGAGAGAATATCCATCCGATCAACGTGAACATCGGATAACCGGTAGGGTGAGCGATTCCCAAAGTACCACACACTGTTGCTAATTCACCGCTATCAATAAAATCAATAGACCGATTTACCGTCATCGTATAAATAATGAACGAAAAAAGAGAAACGCTCAAAGCGATAATATTTTCTTGTTTTTTTACAGTAAGCTTCATAGGTTTATGAAAATTCGAGATCTAAATTTCTTAAATTCTTTCGAATATTCCAATTTGTTTAATTTAAAAAAATAACGGTTTGTTTTTTCCATATTTATTTTCAATTTTGTACTTCAGTATATTTTAAATTTTTATGATGAACAAATTTATAGGAGATATTTCCCATAGATTAATCGTTGATCTGGGCGTCTGATCATAATTATAATTCTTCATGATATCACGTTTAAAATGACAACATCTATTTGTGCAGTAGTATTATCAACGCTTCTGATTATCAGTTGCAGAGAATTCGATTCCGAGGTTCGTATTAATACGACGGACCAACCAGGAATTTTTGAATTGAAATCACTCAACAATCACCTTCATGCTGAAATATTTTCAATTGCTCAGCTAACTCCAACTGCGTTGATTGCCGGTAGCGACTCCGGCAATATTTTTAAGATATCAGCATCAAGTGGAATGATCGAATTATATTCTTCTTATGGAGAGTCCTACAATATTGTCTCTCTGCATGTCGGCGATTCTTTAAATATTGTATTGTTGAACAGTAATTCGGACATTGGAAAATCTACCGATGGCGGACTAACCTGGCACCCCTGGAGCGAAAATCTTGATGGAAAAATTATTATCACACTCTACTATCAAGTTTCTACAAATCGTTTTTATATCGGTTCATCCGATGGTTCGATATACCACAGGTCGTTTGCCGATACAATCTGGTATCCTATTACCAATCTACACCGATCTGTTACATCGTTCACTTCATCCGATTCTACCAATCTCTTCGCAGGTACATGGAGCAGCGGGATTTTCAAAATAAATTTGCAGACCAATCAAATCGAAGGAATTAACTCTGGATTATTGAATCCATATATTAAAACCCTTCACACTTGCAAAAACAATAAAATATTCGCAGGAACCTATGGTGACGGGATTTTCTATTCTAGTAATAATGGAATATTCTGGTTCAATTATTCAAAAATATTAGATACAGCCATCATAAATAATCTCGATGCAACTTCGAATTATGATTTGATAGCAACAACAAACTCAGCACTCTACATCATCAAAAACAATTCATCTTCGCATTCAATTGGAATCTTCGATTCAACGAACATTTTGATAAACACACTCATCGTTGACATCAATGATCGTATTTACATTGGAACAAATGATGGTATATATCGTGCGGATCCAAAATAATCATCGATATCTATAACTTTCTTTTGAACGACATCATGTATAAGATTTTTAAATTTATTTTATTTATACCTTTTTTAATCCCGATTACCGCCTTAAGATCGCAATCGAACGATTACATCGAATTGGTAGAAAGTTATCCGATTGAAACTACACTTGATGATACGAGTATCCGAAATACGCCCGATGTTTGGATGGAAATGATTAAAGGTGCAAAACAATCACTTGACATCGAACAATTTTACATTTCTACTCAAGCTGGTGAGCCCCTTGATGCAATCATCAAAGAAATCATTGCCGCATCCGAACGGGGAGTCAGAGTTAGAGTAATTGCAGATAGTAGAATGTACAGAACATATCCCGAGACGATTGACTTACTGAAGAAACAAAAAAATATTTCAGCACGAATAATTGACTTCGGAAAAATTGCAGGTGGAATTCAACATGCAAAATATTTTATTGTTGATAACGAAGAAATATTTTTGGGTAGTCAGAATTTTGATTGGCGGGCACTGAAGCATATTCATGAATTGGGAGTTCGAGTACGGAACAAGGAACTTGCAAAAATATTCGGCGATGTTTTTGAGATCGATTGGAATTTATCCGACACGAGCAGAACCAAAATATTATCAAAGAGTATCACTAATAAAAAGTATAGCCGTCCCATCACTTTAATCGGACAGGTGAATGATACTATATCTCTCATACCTACGATGAGTCCGATTTCTGCAATTCCAGACTCGACACTATGGGATGAGAATTGGATTACAAAGATGATTGATTTAGCTAAGAATGAAATCTTATGTCAGTTCCTCACTTACTCACCATTAACGAGAGATAAAAAATATTACGCGGTATTGGATGACGCACTTCGGCGAGCGGCAGTTCGTGGAGTGAAAGTGAAAATTATTGTATCCGACTGGTCTAAAGATCATCCGACGATAGATCATTTAAAAAGTTTATCCATGGTCCCGAACATCGAAATAAAATTCAGTTCAATACCGGAATGGTCAGGCGGCTACATTCCCTTCGCACGAGTAGATCATTGCAAATATTTAGTCGTGGATTCTGCGCAATGCTGGATCGGGACAAGCAATTGGGAAAAGAGTTATTTTTATACCTCCCGGAATTTAGGATTATGTATTTCGAATAATTCTATCGCTCAAAAAGTGAGGAATATTTTTCAATTGAGTTGGAATAGTCATTATATAGAATTGATAAAACTCGACATCGAATATAGTCCCCGCGAGCATGGAGAGAGGCGATGAGAAAGCTGGGATTATTTCATTTAACGGATCCAGTATTTGTTCGATTATTAATCAGAAAAAACATACTGCAAATCCATTCTCTTCCCTCAGCTTAAAATTAATATATTGCTGTTTTTACGCTATTTTAAAGGTTTTTAATCGAACATCTAAATCTATATTTTTCACATAAATCTATGTTGGTTTTTCCAAATAATTCAGTTATAATATGCCAACAAAGGCATTGTGGAAAATGCAACCTATCACATAGATCGAATTTAAATATCTAGGCCATCAACTGATTTAATTCAATCTGCACTTGGTTGCAATCGGCTCCTCCTTATCGTAATATTTCTTCATTTCCAGTAATAATACAATACAGACTCGATTACGAGTATCGTTACACTTCCATGTTTTGATTAAATGATAATCAAATCAAAAATATTTTTCATTATATCCTGTTATCGATAATAAATCAAAATATTATGAGACATATCAAGGCTATATACTATTTCACAACATTATAAAGGAGTATTTATCATGACCCGCAATTTATCATTTTTTATATTTTTATGCGGTATAATCATTTTGTCATTTATATTGATTACGTCCGCATTCGGGAGACAACAATCAACTTCCTCCGACAAAATATACTCGGTGATAAATCAGACTATTGAGTTGATGAAATCTGAAGGTATTACCGCAAAAAATGCCCGCCAGATGAGCGTTGCAAAAAAATACAATTCACTTATGACACAATTTGATCAGACCGGAAGATTCGGTCTGATTCTAGACGTAAAAAATATTTCATCTAACCTCCTGGCATACCTTGGTTCGCTGGGGTGCGAGATTCGGTTAACGGTTCCTGAAGCAAACTTAATTTCTGTTTATTCACCAATCGATAAGATCGAATCAATAGCGGAATTAGAGGATGTAAAAATTATTCGTCCAATAATGCAAGGAGTTTCAAATACAGGATCTGTTACTTCGGAAGGAGATACCGTTCATCATGCCCTGGATGTTCGTAACGAATTAAATGTTAATGGCGACCTCGTAAATGTTGGTGTCATCTCAGATGGTTGTACAAATTGGGTTCAATCACAGATACTGGGAGATTTACCGAATACTTTTGGTCCGGGGAATTACACATTCCAACCGCCTGCAAATAATTGTATAGGATCGGGAGATGAAGGTACGGCAATGATGGAAATTGTAAACGACATCTCACCAAATTCTAACCTTTATTTTTATGGCGCACTCGGGATTGGCGGTGGAAGCCCCACGATGATCGATGCTATCAAACGATTGGTGCGAGAAAAAAATTGTGATGTTATTGTAGATGACTTAACATACTTTGACCAACCGATGTTCGAAGATGGAACTCCCGCAACCGCCGGTTGTATTTCAGCATGGGCAAAGTGGGCAAACGACACGGGAGTTGTTTATATCAGTTCGGCAGGCAATTGGGCGAAAGGAGGAAACACAGATCGATCTCATTATCAGTCGATGTACAACGACATTGATCCTATCCATGCGACGCCCGGTGTAAAGCCTCTACCTAATGGACCGATTCCAATTCCACCACCAAATCAGCCACCACCAAATGTTTTTGATAATCTTCACGATTTCAATACGGCAGCGGGCTTCGACCCGGGGTTACAGGTAATCATACCAGGATATTCAGGGACCGGTGAACCTCCAAGAATGTATGTTATTTTAGAATGGACAGATCCGACCGGTGTAATGCCCGATGCATGGGGTGCCTCATCAGATGATTATGATTTATATCTCTACGATAAAAATTTAGTCATACGTAAAGCAAGCAGCACAAACAATCAAGTAGGCGCTCAAAATCCATACGAAGCATTATGGTATTATAATATTTACCCCACACCGGAAACTTTAAATGTAGTAATCACACATTTCGGTCCGTTTGGAACACCCGCAAAATTACTTGGTATGTACATCTCTGGTTGTTCGTGGGTTGAATATAATACTCCGGAGAACAGTATTTGGGGACAACCCGGTGTACCTGAAGTTATCGCTGTTGGTGGAGTAAATTATAATGATGCAAACAGTGGCTACATCTACAGTTCTCGGGGTAATTATGATGTTTATGTCCCGGCATTTAGCAGCAGACCCAAACCCGATGTTGTGGCTCTTACAGGAGGTGTTATCACAGGTGTTGGTGGTTTTGGATTCTGGGATGGAACGAATTGGCGATTTTGGGGAACATCTGCATCTGCCCCACACGTTGCGGGAATGACCGCTTTATTGTTATCCAAATATCCGGCGTTCACTCCTGCACAAGTGCATTCGAAATTTGAGCGAACAGCGGTTGACTTAGGCGTTGCCGGCTTCGATCAGATTTTTGGTAACGGAAGGCTCGACATCGAACTTGCATTGTTAGAGCTCGACAAATCAGTTGGCAGTGATGGTCCCTACACAATGAATAATACTGTTGGTTCACCGATGTTTTTTGGAACTTCGGCGGGTTATGCTTCAAACACGATTACAATAAGCGGAGGAATATGGCCCCCCGCCACAGTCAGCAGTACGGTTAATGTTTCTTCTGATAATCCATACACCGATGCGAGTGTGTTAGATCCCGGATGTCCAACGGTTAAACGATGGTATCAATTTACACAAACACTTGGTCTCTCTAGGATGTACAGCTCAGATATCACTGCGTATATCGATGAAACGGAACGTGCGGCATCGGGAATAAATTCAGATGATTTAAGAATCATCCACTGGAATGGAAATTATTTCAACGTTCTTCCCACGTTTGCTAGTGCAAAAAAAGTTGGTAACACATGGAAAGTTACCGGGCGTGATCTTACGGCAGATTTTTCACCATTCTTCATCGGTCATCTTACAAGAGGAATAGCATTAACTCCACCGCCCGACACTTCGGGCAGAAACGATTCAACCATCATTCTAAAATATTCATTGAAGAATACAGGTAACGGATGGGATACTCTTTCAATTAACATAGCCGATAACAAAGGATGGTCGATATCCCCAAACGATACGGCTCTTTCACTAACCTCCAATCAAGAAGTTCAAATTGAATATTCTGTAAAGATTTCTTCGAGCGATCCGGTTGGGACAATAGATACTTTACAAATCATTGCACAATCTATTTCTGATACGAATTACAAAGACACTGCATACACAACCATAGAAATAACATTGGGAGAATCCAAAATCACACACGATATGTTGGTTGGCTGGAACATGCTATCATTACCGTTGCTTGTAACAGATCAAAGAAAAGAAATAATATATCCAACTGCTATCTCAAAAGCATTCGGTTATGATGGTTCATATACAATTGCTGAAACATTAAAATACAGTCTCGGTTACTGGGTAAAATTCGATAGCGCTGAATCTATCGACATTACCGGATATAAATTCGAGAATGATACAATCGATGTTATCGACAAATGGAATATGATAGGGTGTCCATCTGAAATTGTTCCTGTCGATTCTATCGCTTCTATCCCGGGCGGTATCATCACATCTAATTTCTTCGGATTTGATGGATCGACATACAAGAAAGCAGATACATTGAAACCGGGATACGGATACTGGGTTAAAGTAAATCAGGCAGGCCAACTCATACTTA
The DNA here is from genome assembly GCA_016214905.1 of Ignavibacteriales bacterium. Taxonomy (NCBI): domain Bacteria; kingdom Pseudomonadati; phylum Ignavibacteriota; class Ignavibacteria; order Ignavibacteriales; species Ignavibacteriales bacterium. The sequence goes on from JACRMQ010000001.1 coordinate 140,210, forward strand.
GGAATAATTCATCCATCGCTATGATGAATCGGATAAAGATTCGTCCGACATCTGAAATGCCTCCTCCACCGCCGGATGGAGAAATAATATCGAATATCGAATATCTAATATCGAATTTTGCCCTTGAGCAGAATTATCCTAATCCGTTTAACCCGTTGACAATTATCAGTTATCAATTACCAATTGACAATTGGGTAACAATTAAGGTGTACAACCTGCTTGGGGTAGAGATGGCAACATTGGTTAACGAAGATAAGAAGGTGGGAAAATATGAAGTTGAGTTTGATGCTTCTACCCTTCCCAGCGGAATTTATTTCTATCGTCTAACTTCCGGACTATTTATTGAAACGAAGAAACTAATCTTGATCAGATAATTTTAAACAAGAATATGAACTTAATCATGTAATTTATTGCGTCAATAAAAAGGGGTTCGAGATGAAAACATCAAAGCTAATCTTGTGTATTAACTTATTCACATTATTTTTTATCGGAAATTTCAATGCTCAGTTGAAAGAAGAGTTAAAAGCATTTGGCTCCATCAATCAATATGAACAGGAATCAAAACCGGCTGCATTCAAACTCCGGTCTTTACCTCAAAAGCCGTTTAGAACGACTCTCTCAGCTTTCGATGAGAGAAATCTGATCGAAGTTAAATTTATTGATAACATTGAAATCGCGATAGAAACAAATAACCAGCCTTTCGACAGGAAAGGAGAATATTTGAAATCAACCTCTGCATTGTCTTTAATAAAAAACATTGCCGAAGCCGGAGGTGTATGGAAAAGACTTACATCTGGATTTGAGGATCGAATTGAGAGCATGAGGAGGAATGCAGAACTAAACGCAAACCGTGCGATAGCAAATCTCAACAATTATTTTATCCTTTCGGTACCTCAAGGAATTAATACTGAGGAATGGATTGATCAACTTAATTCTATATCTGAAATTGAAATTGCCGAACCAAGACATTTGCCCCCACCCTTGCCATTACCGGGCAATTACCAGAGTTATCAGGGATATCTTAATGCGGCTACAGACGGTATTGATGCTAACTATGCATGGTCGCTGAACGATAGCGGTCAGAACGTAACAATCTGTGATTTTGAATATGCATGGAATCTGAACCACCAAGATTTACCGGCGGGCATTGGGAAGTTAATACCACCAGGTTATACGGAAGCCATCCTCTCTTCAGCAGATACCAATCACGGCACAGCTGTCCTTGGTGTACTTGCGAGTAAGAATAATGGATGGGGAACAAAAGGAGCGGCGTATGGAGCTACTCTAAAAGTAGCACCGACATATTTTACTTCCGGTTGGTATTTAGATGCTGCATTAGCTTATGCAATGACTCAATTATCTCGTGGTGATGTATTTTTAATTGAGCAACAACAATGGGGACCATACAATAATGGCACCGATACGGGATTAGTACCGGTTGAATGGGATGGAACAATTTATAACCTTATTCTCACTGCAGTTGGAAATGGTTTTCATGTCGTCGAAGCTGGTGCAAATGGTTTTAGAAATTTGGATAGCGCCATCTACAACCAAAATCATGCGCCATTCCTCCCCCAGAATAATTCGGGTGCAATTATTGTGGGTGCCGGTGCAGCATCTTCATCTCGGTCCGGAAGTGATACTCCACGATCAAGACTTTCATTCTCAAATTATGGATCCCGTCTCAGCCTCCAAGGATGGGGAGAAAAAGTTACAACTACAGGTACACTTCCATTTTGCTCGGCACTATATACAACTGAAGGAAGGAATTATTATTATGATAGCTGCTTTGCCGGCACTTCAAGTGCTTCTCCTGTAGTGGCGGCTGCCGTTGCATTAGTGGAAAGCAGGTTCGAATCCTTATACGGAAAAGAGATCACACCGATTACAATGCGGACGATCCTCGCGAATACAGGATCTGCCCAACAATCAGGATCTTTCCCCTCCTCACAAAAGATTGGTCCACTTCCGAATGTCCGTGCCGCTATAGATTCATTCGCTTCTTCGACAATGACCCTATCAGGTTTATACACTGTTGGGATTGGAGCTAATTATACAAACCTGACTGCCGTTGCAAATGAATTAAAACAAAAAATTATTATTGGAAATGTTGTCTTCGAAATCCAATCAACATATCAGGGTATGACTGAAACAGTCCCGATCGTCTTTTCGGAATATACGACACGCGGCGGGAATTGGACAGTAACTATTCGCCCGGCGAGTGGAGTAACTTCGGTAGTCACATATGGCAAACCACCCGGTCATCCGTATACAACATATCCGGTAATAAAATTAGACGGCATTGATAGAATGACACTGGATGGAAGACCCGGGGGCACAGGTACTGTCGGTGTATGGATAGTCCGGAACACAAGAACAGATTCGGTTGGCGCAACTGTTCAGTTTGAAAATGATGCAACAAATAATTTATTGACGTATTTACAAATTGAAGGACAAAATCCCACTCAATACCCCGGTACGGTATACTTCGGAGGATATTCCGGTAATCAGGGGAATAGTCATAATGTCGTGTCGTATTGTGATATCCGTGATCGTTCGGATGTTTCAGGAATGCCCGCCGTTGCGATATATTCTGACTGGACACTTGGCGCAGCGAACGATTCAAACTCAATCATTAGTAATAATATTTACAATTGGACCGGGTACGGACTTTATTTATATGGTGAGCGCTGGATTATCAGAGATAATTCATTGTTCGAACAGATTCCTCAGAACAGTATGATGACTGGAATCTTCATGATGGGCGGAAACGGTCACGATATTTCTGATAATTATATCGGAGGTGGAACGCCAAAATGTGCCGGGTCCATGCTAACCAACATTAATTCATCAATATTCACAGGCATATCGTTGATCGTAGATACACTCCAATCAACCAGCATTCAAGGGAATAGAATATCAAACATTGCATGCTCAAATCCAATCGGTTCAGGATTTATGGGTATCACGATACTGGCAGGTAATGCAAATATCGGAACCATAAAAAGAAATGTGATTGGTGATTCAACGTTGCCGGGGAATATTTCAATTAGTGGAAACAATGCTGTGGGTGGAATTGTAATGAATGGGATCGGAAGAAATATTGTAACAATAGAGAATAACATCATCGCCAACATCGATCAAACTGGGGTAAATCCGGGTGAACTTAGAGGAATAAATGTGATAGGACTTTTAGAATGTAAAGTTCTTAAGAATGAAATCAGAAACCTTGGGCCCTCAATGCCGATGGCGAATGGTTTTGTACGAGGAATATATATACAGGGTTCAAATGATAGTGTGATCGTTGCAAACAACATGATCGATCTCGGAAATCCAATTATAAATAATTGCCGCTACACCGGCATTTATGATTTTGGAATGTGGGGAAAACTTTCGAAAATATATTATAACTCAGTTTATATCGGAGGGGCGACCGGTGGTCCAAATAATTCTTATTGTTTAGAAGATGCAGGAGGTTCTATATTTAATGTCAAAAACAATATCTTCCATAACGCACGAGCCGGGGGTCCAGGACTAAACTATTCAGTTGCAACTATGAAAGCATGGTTATTACCGACAAGATCAGATTACAATATTTTATATAATCAGTCAAGTGCTAATTTAACATTCCATACAGGAATGAACATGAACTTTGCCCAATGGCAAATGGCAACATCAGGAGAAGCAAACAGTATAAACCGAGATCCAAAATTTAAAAATCCAATTGCAGGTGACTTGCACCTTGATCCGGCAAACTACTCACCATCAGATAATGCCGGCATTTCAATTTCTGAAATTACAAACGACTTTGATTATCAGCTCCGTGGTGGCAATCCGGATATCGGTGCTGATGAGTACACTATAAACGTTCCCTCTGCGTTTTCACTTCTACTCCCAGCCAACAGTGATACTAACCAACCCCGCAATGGAATATTAAAATGGCAGAACTCACCTCCGGCAGGCAAATATGATGTTTATTTGGATACCAGCACTCCACCCGTAATCAAAGCAGCATCTGATGTAATAGATACTTTTTATAATTATACAAGTATCGATACGAACAAAACATACTATTGGTTTGTGATAGCGAAAAACTCAAGCGGTCAACAGACATCCAATAGTGCACCATGGCGATTCTTCACAGGTGCAGGTTCGAGTACAGGAGAAATTACCCAATCATTCCCCATGCTTAATGGTTGGAACATGTTATCGTTGCCACTCATAGTAACCGACCCGAGAAAAGAGACACAATACCCCACTGCATCATCGAAAGCATTCGGGTATAACGGTTCTTATACTATCGCCGAAACATTAAAATACGGCATTGGCTACTGGTTAAAATTTGATAGCGCGGAATCTATCGATATCACCGGATATAAATTCGAGAATGATACAATCGATGTTATCGACAAATGGAATATGATCGGTTGCCCGTCTGAAATTGTTCCAGTTGATTCAATCGCTTCCATTCCTGGTGGTATCATCACATCTAATTTCTTCGGATACGATGGATCGACATACAAGAAAGCAGATACATTGAAACCGGGATATGGATACTGGGTGAAAGTAAATCAGGCAGGACAGCTAATACTGAGAAATAATTCATCCATGGCAATGATGAATCGGATAAAAATTCGTCCGACATTTGAAATGCCGCCGCCGCCGCCGAATTCCGAAATCCCAAACCCGAAATCTCAAATCCCAACAAGGTTTGTTCTTGAGCAGAACTATCCCAATCCGTTTAACCCATTAACAATTATCAATTATCAATTACCAATTGACAGTTGGGTAACATTGAAGGTATATAATGTTTTGGGTGTGGAGATTGCAATGTTGGTGAATGAGTATAAGAAGATGGGAAGGTATGAAGTTGAGTTTGACGCCTCCTCCCTTTCAAGCGGAATATATTATTGTCGTTTAACGGCTGAACACCCTTCGTCAGGCTCAGGGTGGAATTTTATTGAGACTAAGAAATTAATCTTGCTCAGATGATATCATCATATTAATTCATTAAACAAATATACAGATCAATTAATTGAGGAGATATGAAAACAACTATTCTTGTTTTGGTGCTGATGTTATGTCACACTCTGGCCCTAAGCCAGCCACAACTTTTTACAAACAATTCGTCAACCGAAGCGAAATACGAACGAGGAGTGGTATTAGTAAAATTTAAAGATGACGTGGAAATGCCCATCAATAAAGAGGGCCGTTTGGGTAAGTTAGCAGCTACAAATGTCCAGGAGAAGTTTACCAAGTACGGTATCGTAAAAGGAGAAACGCTGTTCAAGAAAGCTAAGCGGGGAGAACCGATAAAAAAAGTACGGAGTTTTTCCGGGAATGAGCACGAAGCCGCAAGTCTGTACAATATTTTCCGCTTACACTTCGATCCAAAGTATGATGCAAAAACTGTTGCTGAAGATCTATCCAAGTTAGATGGTGTGATTTACGCTGAGCCCGATTTCATTGTTAATGCTTTGGAAACCATTCCTAACGATCCATACTATAATCAACAGGGATACTTATCTACGATAAAAGCACCTGCTGCCTGGGATACAACAAAAGGTGATACGACACAAATCATCGGGATACTGGATACCGGTGTAGATTGGGATCATCCGGATCTAATTCAAAAAAACAAAATTAATTGGCAGGAATTAAATGGAATTTCGGGAGTAGATGACGATGGAAACGGTTATGTAGATGACATCCGCGGCTGGGATTTCATAAACAACGACAACAATCCGAATGACGATAACAGTCACGGCACACATGTGGCTGGGATAGCAGCCGCGCGAACGGATAACAATACCGGTGTTGCCGGTGTAAGCTGGGGCGCAAAAATTCTGCCGGTGAAGATTCTGCAAAGCACAGGTCACGGCAGTGCCAGTACAGTGGCACAGGGTGTGGATTATGCTCGTATACTCGGCGCAACTGTCATCAACCTGAGCTTGGGAACATATTCCGAATCAATAACATTAAGAACGGCATTGGAGAATGCATATTCAACAGCGGTGCTCGTTGCCTCAGCTGGGAATGATGATAATCCGATAGAGTACGACCCTGTTCGCAGGCGTGAAGCTGCACCAATGTTTCCGGCGTGCTATGGATGGGTTATTGGTGTTGAAGCGACAAAGCAAACTTATGATGAAAAATATGGTTATCGTGCGACATTTTCTAATTACGATCCGAGCGGACCTGTTTCATTCACCAATAACTTCGGATACAATTATGAATTGAAAGCTCCGGGTGTTTTGATATATAACACTTTGCCTAACGGACAATATGGTTCTCTCTCAGGTACTTCAATGGCAGCACCAATGGTTTCTGGTGCAGTAACACTTTTGAAAAGCCACCACCCTGGAATGTCGAATGAACTTCTTCTCGGGAATCTGATAAATGGTCTGGGTAACACATTAGATATTTTCGCCTCAATGAATCAACACCCAACTCCCAATCTGCAATACATCAGCCATACATTGATTGACACGTTAGCTGGAGGCGATAGGGATAATCGTCCAGATGCAGGAGAGACAATTCAAATTTGGCTGACTGTACAAAATACATGGGGAGATGCGGATAGTATCTGGACAAAGTTAAGATTGAATCCCCTTGAAGATCCTTCTGTAGCATCCATTACCGACAGCACAAGTTTTATTATCAATGGACTCTCGACTTACGCAACTGCTACAGGTGAAGCAGATCCGTTCATAGTACAATTAGCATCCGATCTCGCGAACAACAGGCAGATTGGTTTTAATTATGAAATCGGTTGTAAAAATAGTGGAGTAAAGAAGACGGGTAGTTTTAACCTGACGATACAAAAGGGGCAAGAAATTTCAGGTGTTTATATCGGTAGTTTACATCTGACGGAAGATAATTTCTACATCGTCTCTAGCAGTGCGGTCATAGACTCATTGATAATTGATCCTGGTTGTGAAATTCATTTTGCACAGAATACTTCAATATATGTAAACAAATTTCTATTTGCCCAGGGTACGCCAGAAAAGATGATATTATTTACCAACAACGGCAGCGGATATTGTAAAGGTATAAGGAACTTTAGTGGACAAACCGCTCAACTTAAATATTGCATATTTGAATATGGAGGGCTAGTAGATGGCCGTTTTGAAGACTGTATTTTCCGATATAACTCAGCCGAAATTAGAGGACCTATATTTCAGTATAATGGCGACTTAGTAGTGATTAGAAGCAACTTTATAGACAACAATAGTTACGTTGACGGTCTACTCAATACATCAGTTTTTGAAAACAATGTTATCGTGCATAACAATTCCAATGGCGAACCTGCTTTTTCATCAAGTCCGCTGCCTAGCAACACGCACAGAAACAACATCATCTTCGACAATAAAGGACCTTCCTACTCGCTTCGCTTTTGGGGTGGGTGGGGAACCTATCACGCGCCGCCGCAATATTATGGGACTACTAAAAAAAGTGAAATTGAAGCTTTAATACTCGATTTTTTTGAGAATGATATTTATCCAGTAATCTTAGGTGATAGCGCGCTAACTGTACCACCAGCGCTTGCTCATGGAATCGTTTGGGAAGTTCTTCTCAATGGAAAGAATCCGCACGAAGAAACTCTCGATCCCATTGGGATTGAAACCGTACGATTCGATGTTCGTTTTAACCGTTCTATGGATACCAAGCACCCACCAATTGTTACTTTTGGAGTTCGGGAGCCATTTACTCAACACATGGTCGAGGATAGCACCGGTTGGTCTTCTGATTCGACAATGTGGCATGGGTATTACACTATGGGGCTTGAGACCGGGGACGGGATTAATACGGTACGAGTCAGCGGCGCAAAGGATACAGATCATTTTGATATTCCAATCGAGGATACACGCTTCAAGCTCGTTATCGATGCAGCAGGATCAGCGGCAAATGAGTTTTTGGCAACTGCCGATGTCGGTAAAGTTATCCTCAATTGGCCCAAGGCACCGACAGATGATGTGTTGGGATACAATATGTATCGGTACTACAATCTTACCGACAGCACATACAGTTCTATTGAAAGAATCAACACGAATCTTATCACAGATACAATGTACATCGATTATTCGGTTATACCTGACACAACTTATCATTACCAATATAAAATTCTTGGTACCGACATGGTGGAAAGCGATTATTCCAAAACGATTGTTGCAACTCCGATTAAAGCTTCTTCAGGCGATGCCAACGGTGACCTTGCTGTAAATGTTCTCGACATCATGTCGATCGTTTCATATATACTCGGTCAAAATCCTCAACCATTTTTATTGGAGGCATCTGATATCAATGATGATAGTTTAGTTAATGTCCTGGATATAATCGGTGTTGTGAATATTATACTTGGCGGTTTTGAAAAGACTCCGACAATTGCTTCAACCGGTAATGCAACGATTGAACTAACTGCGGATCAACTTAATTTATCGACAGACGTTCCGGTGGCGGGAATTCAATTCAAACTTAGAGGTTCCGGTGTAGATGAATTGCAGTTTATTCCCAAAAGTGTACTTGGATCATTTGAAGTTGTCAGTGGCATGCAGGGTGATTCTTCGAGAACATTTATTTTATTCAGCATGTCGGGTGCTGCCATACAAATCGGACAACATACACTCGGCACATTCAGTGGAATCCATTCGGGTATATCCATTACAGAGGCAGTCATATCTAATTCACAAGGTCAAAACATAATAACATCGGTTTTTGACAACGGTGTACCGCTGATTCCAACGGAATATTATTTATCTCAAAACTATCCAAATCCATTCAACTCATCTACAAAAATACTATATGGACTTCCTGAACGAAGCGAAGTAAAGATTTATGTTCATAACATTCTTGGACAACAGGTTAAGATGTTTGAACTCGGAGAATTGAATGCAGGAAGATATGAAGTTCTGTGGGAAGGAAAGAATAACTCAGAGAATAGTGTGGCAAGTGGAATTTATTTTTATAGGTTTGTTACTCCAAAATATACACAAGTGAAGAAACTTGTCTTAATCAAATAGTATCAAGTGACTTCACGAAATATAATAAATATGGAGTGATAAAATATATGGTCAAATACATAATCATATTAAACCTACTGCTGCTATCTGCCGCTACGGGACAAAATACAATTTGGATCGATAGTGTTCAATCTCCACCAAGACAAACTGTTCAGTTTTCAGTAAAAGTTGAAAACTCACTACCATTTGTAGCTTTCCAATTTGATGTTGAACTGCCAAATGTCCTGACATATATTACAGGTTCTGCACAGCTTACATCAAGAGCGAATGGACATCAGCTTGCTGTCACTCTATTGGATCAAAGCACAATAAGAATCGTTTGTTATTCTTTAACTCTCAATCCTTTTTCGGGAAATACTGGAACTATACTGACATTTAATGCTGCCACAAGCGCTAAGCCGGGGACTTTCAATCTATCATTTATCGATCCAATTCTCGGCGATTCATCAGAAAATAATATTCTGACCAACTCACGATCAGGACAGTATCTACTCCTGGCTCCTGATATTAAATTGGATGTTGATTCGCTTGACTTTGGAAGCATTCCGTTATTGCAATCATCAGTCCGCACAATCACAATTACAAATCAGGGTAACCAACCACTCTCTATGACGGACCTAAATTCCACTCATCCCGAAATTTATTTTGAAGACACTAGCCAAATAGTAATACCAGCAAGTGGTTTTATCAATCGGGTAGCGCGTTTCCAACCGTTGGTTAAGGGAAATAAGTCGGGGACACTAAGAATTACCAGCGATGATCCGGATGATACCTTAAAAATTGTTCATACATCTGCTCACGCGTACGCTGTGAATGAAGTTAGGATCGGTTCTACATTTGGCAGGTCAGGATATGAAACAATCCTCAAAGTTCGCATAAATAACATGGAACCGTTCACGGCTTTCGAGTTTACGCTCGCACTTCCATCGGTGGTGAAGTTTATTCCCGGCTCGCCTCAACTTACTACAAGAAAAGTCGACCATCTGATCTCCGCTGATACGATCACAGGTAACAGATTAAGAATCATTGCTTTCTCTCCGACCAATAGTATTTTTTCAGACATTGATGGCGACATTGCTGAGTTAACGTTTCAAGTCGAAGGAGCCGGAGGTATCTATCCAATTCCAATAAGCAATGCATTGATCGGAGATTCTACAGTTTCAAATATTCTTTCAGCATCATATGGAGGAACAGTCGAGATTGCTTCACCAAAAATTCACTTCGATAGCAGTATAATTAATTTTGGGAATGTATCAATATTTGATACTGCTCTCGCTTCAATACAAATTTCCAATATCGGCAGCGATAGTTTAAAAATAAATTCTATTACGGGCGGAGATTCTACTTTTTGGATAGAATCTATATTTCCACTTTATTTGCCTCCTTCTTCCTCGACTCAACTTCTTTTTCTATTTCATAATAAGGAAAAAGGGATTTATTCTAAGAGATTTACATTACTCCATAATGATGTTACAACAAATCCATCGTACATCGATCTTGCAGCAACGGTTTTTATTCCGAATCGCTTGCATGTTATATCTGCATCAGGAGAACAAAACACAGTAATACCGATTTCATTTGGAATTGCTAACGATGAAGAGTTCGTTGGATTTCAATTCGATGTGGCTCTACCGCCATCGATAATATTTCAAACTGGAACAGTACAATTAAGTTTGAGAGCGCAGGATCACTCTGTCTCCGCAAGCATTCTTTCGAATGGCGATATAAGAATTCTAGCTTTCTCACTGACGCAAGCTGCATTTCTCGACGATTCTGGAGAAGTAGTAAGATTTAATGTTAATCTCCCAACAGATACCGGCATTTACCCAGTAGAACTCAAAAATATCATTATCGGAAATACGGCAAATCAAAATATCGCATCGGGTTTTGACAACGGAACTCTCGAAGTTAAAATCAATACTTCTGTTGATGAAATGACCGATTTGCCATCAAACTTTGCTCTAACCCAAAACTATCCCAATCCCTTTAATCCGTCAACAATTATCAATTATCAATTACCAATTGACAATTGGGTGACATTGAAGATATATAATGTTTTGGGTGTGGAGATTGCAACATTGGTGAATGAAGATAAGAAGATGGGAAGATATGAAGCTGTGTTCGATGGATCGTCCGCCTCCGGCGGATTAACAAGCGGTGTGTATTACTACCGTCTCATTGCAGGTGATTATGTATCGACAAAGAAATTCGTACTTCTTAAATGACTTAAATAATCCATCATTAAATTATCAAACAATTCTAAATCCAAAATGTTAACGGAGAATTTATGCAACCACACAATCTCTTTTTTACCATGTCGCTCTTAGCCCTCTGCTCTTGGCTAAGCTTCTCTCAAATCCCTCGCACTCTATCCTATCAAGGCGTGTTGACGGATAGTTTGGGAAATCCGAAACCTGATGGAAGTTACAGTCTGACCTTCCGACTGTATGAGGCAGAATCAAGTGGAAGTGTATTGTGGACAGAAGTAAAAACGTTAGACGTAGAGCGAGGATTATTTGCAACAATGCTTGGCGATCAAGTTATTTTTAATCCAACCATAAAATTCGATAAGCCATACTGGCTGAGCATCCAGATTGCGAGTCAGCCGGAACTCTCACCTCGGATTCCACTCACGGCAGTTGGTTACAGTTTATATTCTTTAAAATCGGACACAGCAAAATTTGCAATCTCCTCCCCGCAACAACCGTTTGTTGACAGTGCACGAATTGCAGGGACTATTCCTCACAATTCAATCACAAGTCAAAAAATTCTTGATGGCACAATCCAACGTGTTGATGTTGTACCCACATTTACAGCGCCGTATGCAGATACAGCGTCGTATGCAAGAGGAACACCGGCACAAGGATATGTTGACAGCGCACGAATTGCAGGTACGGCAGTGAGTGCCGCTACTCTTCTGCCTGGCGCGAATGTATCAGGAACTATCTACAATAGCCCGATCGTACAGATTACGAACAATGATTCTTCCTCAGGAGGTGGATATGCACTCAGCGCGAAAAATTATAGCCATTCCACATGGCGACCGGCAATTTATGGAGAGAATAAAGGTTTAAGCGCAGGAGTGTACGGACGTGCTGACAATTGGAACGCGGTAGTCGGATGGAACCAAAGTGATAATTGGGCGGGTGTGTGGGGAAGAAATATCGGTGGCGGAATCGGGATCCTCGGAGAAAGTGATAATGGAATCGGGATTCGTGGTTTAGGAATGACAGGAGTTCTTGGTGAAACTCAAGGTGGTTCGACATCACCAAAGTATGGATTTTTTGGCACTGGCCAAAATACTTCTAGTGGAAGTACGTATGGTGGTTATTTCAAGGCTGCACCTGAAGGATCGGGTAAACATTATGGTGTTTACGGTTATGCCGAAAATAGCACATGGACTGGTAACAATTTTACGTATGGTGGATACTTTGAAACACGACCATTAGCAGATGGATATCATTACGGATCTTATGGTACGGCTACGACATCGATAGCATATTATGTGTGTGGCGTTTCGGGATATGCGTCAAATGCTTCCCATGGTTTCGCGTACGGTGGTTCTTTCGGCACAAGTGATTCAGGCAATGGAGTCCACATCGCTCTCCAAGGTTGGGCAAATAGTTCTTCACCATCTGGTAATCACACCACAGGTATATATGCCAGTGCAGAAAATAGTTCGAATGGTGAAGTCTATGGTGGCAGGTTCCAAGCAATTGCTTGGAGTGGAACCGGGAAAAATACAGGTGTTGATATCCTTACTACCGGTGGGTCCGATTCTTCAACTTATGGATTATATAGTAATACTTTTAATTCTTCTACCGGAAAAGTCTATAGTGGATATTTCAACGCTGAGGATTATGGAACCGGTACAAAATATGGTGTATATGCGCGGGCTCCGATCTCCGGTTGGGCTGGTTATTTTCAGGGTGATCTTGGTGTGAGTAATAATTTATATGTTTATGGTGGAACCAAGAGTGCAGCAGTGCAAACCGACGATGGTTCTTTTCATGCTCTCTACTGCCAGGAATCTCCTGAAAATTGGTTTGAAGATTTCGGTGAGGGTCACTTAATCAATGGAAAAATAACAATCAAGATCGATCCTCTTTATGCACAAACGGTAAATACATCGACAACGTATCATGTATTTCTCACCCCTCACAATGAACCAATCGTATTAGCGGTTGCAAATCGAAGAGCGGCCTCATTCGATGTTGTTGGTCCGGTCGGTAGCAATAATTCATTTTCTTATCGGATAGTTATCAAGCGAAAAGGATTTGAAAATCAACGGCTTACTCAAGTGAAAGGATTGACTCCCGCTGAACTGGAAGCTGAACATGAACGACAACGTGTTACATCGTCTCAGCATCTGCAGCAGTTGGAGGAAGAGAGGGAGATGAGACCATTAGAAAATAATCGATAACAGAAGCAATGAGGAATAATGATGATTCTAGAATTCATGTAAATGAAAAGAAGTTTCATATGAATAAGAAAATCTTTACTCAATTTATTATAGTCTCATACACTATCTTGGCCATCCATGTTGCCTTTTCTCAAAACACAAATGTCATTTGGTATTCTTTCAACATGCGATATGCTGAACTAAAATCCGGGAACACCATGGTCAAATCAGTTGTCGGGCAAAACTTTGTCGGCACAACTCAGCAATCAAACACACAAATTATAAGCGGCTTTCTCGCCGATACATTATTCAGAAACACAGTTCTTGATGGAAAGAATCAAGAACAACTGCCTGCCTCTTACTCGCTCTGGCAAAACTATCCGAATCCCTTCAACCCAACAACTACAATACACTTCGAGCTTCCGAAAGAATCGCATGTAAATCTGAAAGTGTATAACATGCTTGGACAGGAAGTGCTTATGGTTTTAGATGAACAGAAGGATGCTAGAAGATATGATTTGAGAATCGATGGAACGCTATTAGCAAGCGGTGTATTTTTCTACCGTCTCGTGGCGGGTGATTATGTTTCTACAAAGAAGCTTCTACTTCTTAAATAGTTTTTCAGAACAATTTCGGAATAAGGACTTATGCGAAAGATAATTTTTACACTTGTGCTAATCATTCTCAATGCGCAGAGTGGAATGACGCAGTTGGTACCATTTGGTCTTGACGGGATGACCGTCACCGATCTGCGATTTTATGGGAGCACACTTTACGCATCCACGGATAGGAATGGTGTATTCAAATGCTCGTTACCCGATACGATATGGATACCGATTGGATTAGAGGGAAAAAATATCCGTACCGTTTATCCTCACCAAGTGGGACCGATTGGATTTGCAGTTACGGTTGGTGTAAAACCAAATCGCCCTGCGGGTGATTCAACGCTTGTCTATTGTTGGTTTAACGATACCTGGAATATCACCGATAGTGGAATGAACCACCCGGATACATGGGCGATCAAATCGATAGATGGCATCCCAACACCACAAGTTTGTGGAGAAACTTTTGCCGGTGGATCCGGATCAGTTTTCAGGAAGAAAACCGATTTCTGGGAGAAGGTTTTTGAAGGAGCGGTAATAAATGTCGTTCGTGTTTCACCCCAATACGAAATATGGATCGGTGGTGAAACAAATATATTCTGGCCCTTCCTCGCAAAATCTACTGACATCGGAGGTACCTGGACGCTGATGTATCCCAATCTCGCCGGTGATAATGCATGCAACTCTTTAGCATTTGATCCCTCAGATTCCAATATTGTGTATGCAGGAATGGAAGGTGTTGTGATAAAATCTACTGATGGAGGAATCAATTGGGAACGCACAGGATTGACAGACACACCATTTTATGTAAGAGGTCTTGCAGTTGATCTATCGTATCCGAATCATATCTATGCAGGTGGTATTGCATCGCCAGATAGTATAGGCTTCTTCGAATCCACCGATGGAGGAATGACATGGCAAGATATTCCTGCACCGCTTGGTACAAAAGGCATCTCAAGCATTGTCATCAATCCAATTGATCATCGCGATGTTTATATCTCAACATTTGGCAGCGGCGTGTTCAGGTATCGAAGTCCTATAGTTAATGTCGAAGAAAATCCGACAACACCAGCCAAGTTCTTTTTATCTCAGAATTATCCCAATCCATTCAACCCGTTGACAATTATCAATTATCAATTACCAATTGAGAGCTGGGTCTCTCTGAAGGTATACAATCTCCTCGGACAAGAAGTAGCAACATTAGTGAATGAAGTTAAGAAGTGGGGAAGTTATGAAGTTGAGTTTAACGCTTCCACCCTTTCAAGCGGTGTTTATTATTACCGACTACAGGTTGGGAGCATCGCTGAGACTAAGATATTAATGGTGCTGAAATAATATTTTTGTCAAAACCATTCACTGAATCAATAAAGGGAATGGTTAAAATATGAATAACAGTGCAATATCAGCATATAATTCTTACTAAATGGAACCAATGGCAGATTAATCCTGTTGTATGATTCATTATTAGTAATTCTTTTTTTCCCTTGACAATTTGATAGATGTTCGTTATCTTAACGCTATCATAAATCAATAGTAACTCGTTCTTCTCATCATAAGTACCGATCATCGTGGTATATCATTTCAAAAAATATATCCACCAAGGAAATACATTGCACCAAGGTGCTTTGTGTATCCTCCGAATTCCATCTCAGCGTCTATTCCCCCAAAATATAATAGTAATCTAATTCTCTACTCATTTATGCAACTCAATGGACATAGAATATCACTTTCATTAATTTATCAACAATTATAAGGAGCCCGCAATGAAAAATGTTTTAACGATTCTTTTCGTTTTACTGTCAGTCTCATCGCTGTACAGTCAAACATTTGTATCCGGAACGATAACGGATACAATATGGACGCGCACCGCGAGTCCATACATCGTAACTTCTAATGCAACGATCCCCCAAAACAAAACTCTTGCTATCGATTCCGGTGTTACGGTTCGATTTCAGAGTAATCAAGGATTGTATGTAAACGGAACATTAAACGCGAGACATGTTCTATTTACTTCCGGGAAAGATACTGTTGGTGGAACTCCGGCTAAGGGAGACTGGAATTATATTCAAGTCGGAAACAGCAGCAGCGGCATCGCGAAGTTTGATACTTGCAAAATAAGATATGGTGGAACAAGTTACTTCCCTTCTGCAAATCCCAACCTTTATGTTTATTGGGGATCGGCAACGATCAACGGTACAGATATTATGAGCAGTAAAAATTATGGATTATTATTGAACACTTCAGGTGCGGCAACAATAACCAATAGTAATATTGCTTCATGCGATTGGCCCATTGTTTACAACGGAGCAGGTTCTTTAATTTTCAACAACGGCAATATTCTTACCGGAAACACCCATAACGGAATTTCGTTGAGTTACTCCGGCAACTCGAATTCATTAGTTCTCGATACCGTAAATATTCCTTATGTTTTAGGATCTTACATGGTGTATGCGGGCGGTTCAATGCATATCGCTTCGGGAAATATGTTGAAGTTCACAAGCGGCGGACGCTTAGACGTGGTTGGTTCACTTAATGCCGTCGCTTCATCAGGAAATAATATCCAATTCAGCAGTTACCTCGACGACAACCTGGGTGGTGATACAAATGCGGATGGAACTGCCACCGCTCCGGCATCAAGGAATTGGGATGGTGTAGTTTTCGAGGACGCAAGTATAGACGGTAGTTGTTTAATGACCCGCTGCAAAATAACATTTGCCGGTTCAGGAAACATCGGCGGCATCACGATGTATAATGCAAGTCCGACGATTGATAGTTGCGACATGGCAAACAATTATTACGGCGCAATGATGCAATATGTTTCCAATCCTAATTTTATAAATAACACAATCGGTTCGAGCGTAATGGTACCGATCGCGATGTCGTTTTCCGCAAATCCAAATTTTGTGAATAACACATTCTCTTTCTCCGATAATGCTTATGATGCAATCGGATTGCTGGGTGGAACCCTTCCGGCGAACGCGGTTCTTCCAATCCGCTCAGTTACATCGATACCAAATGTTACCTATCTCCTTCTCGAAGCAGTAACTGTTCCGGTTGGCAACAGTCTTACAATCAATAAAGGAATTGTAATTAAGGGATACAGCAATTACCATCGTATTATTGTTCAAGGGAAATTAACAGCGAATGCTACTCCCGACAGCATGATCGTAATTACATCTGCAAAAGACGATAATTTTGGTAATCCGGGAGATTCAAACAAAGACGGCACACAAACAACACCGACCAAAGGTGACTGGGGTGGAATTGTTTTTGAACAAGGAAGTGACACAACTTCCATTTTAAATTATTGTAGATTCCAATACGCAAGTCTTCCAGGTTCATATTACAATACCCGATATATTAGCGGTGGGACAGTAACAACTGTCGGCACACATCCAACGATATCGAATTGTGTTTTAAAAGATACATATTACGGTATTTATGCTTTTCAATCTTCAAGACCCAAAATCATCAACGATACAATTATCAACACCACATATACCCCGATCGCGCTTTCGGTTTCTGCCGATCCTGTATTCAGCGGAGTTCATTTCATCAACACCACATGGACTGCCTTAGGAATAGTGGGTGAAAATTTGGGATTCGATGGAACTATCCGGAAACGTAACGTCGCGGGATATGATAACATCACGTACGTTTTGCTTGAAGACCTCACGGTTAATTCGGGCACAAATATGACAATTGATCCGGGTGTTATCATCAAAGTAAACGGATCGGGAATTTACGTCAATGGTGGATTCAGAGCCAAAGGAACAACCGCAGGCGGACAAATTGTTTTTACATCTCTTAAAGATGATAATTTCGGAAATCCCGGCGATACAAACGGCGACGGTGCCGGTACTTCCCCGACTTGGGGTAATTGGCAAACAATTCAGTTTCTCGCAACGAGTGATGATGGATTCTGCCTCATTGATAGTTGTTTGATAAAATATGGAGGATCCCAATATGCCGGAGTGACTTTTACAAATGCCGGCGGAACATTATCGCACACCATACTAAGCGATATTTATAATTATGGTATCCAGTGCGACGGCGGTGCAACACCAACCATCGATGGTGTTGATATCATCAATTGCCGTTTGGATCCAATCGCGATGTCGTTAACATCTGATCCAACATTTTTAAATATTACTTTTGCTGCTAATGGCAGCAAAGGTATTAGAATTCTGGAAGGCACTCTTTCATCAAATGCAACTCTTAACACTCGCGATGTTGCAGGAATAAATAACATTGCGTACATAGTCGGCAATTTGACCATAGCTCCGAACGCGGTTCTCACCATCGCACCCGAGGTAGTAATCAAGTTTGTAAACAACGGCTACAGCGGCATTGCAGTTCAGGGTGCGCTAATTGCCGACGGTACTGCAGTACAGAAAATTATTTTTACATCATTACCCGACGACGCGGATGGAGGAGACACGAACAATGATGGAAACGCCACTCAACCTGCCCGCGGAAATTGGAATGTAATAGATTTTGTGAGCTCATCTGCCGATTCACTGAATTCATTTAAAAATTGTGAATTTAGATATGGCGGCAACGGAGTGTATGCGTATAACTATACTTATGGAGTGATCAGAGTAACAAACTCCAAAGTTGTTGTAGATAGCTCTGTTATTCAGCAGTCGAATACAACTGCAATTGGTGTCTTTGGTAGTGCGAACCCCACATTTTCTAACCTTCAAATAAATAATATATCCGGCTGTCCGGTTGCCATGAGTATGTTCTCAAACCCGACATTTACGAACATCTCTGCTTTGAATATCGGATATATGGCTCTTGGCATTGTTCCGGAAAATTATTCTGTTGACGATACTATCCCGGTAAGAAATTTTGCAGGGTACGATAACATTACATACTACTTGTACACCACGTGCACAGTCAATTCAGGAACTGTGCTGACAATTCCGGAAGGTCTTGTTTTCAAGAATGGAGACTTCACCATCAATGGCGCGCTTGTAGTGAACGGTACAAACTCTAATCCTGTAATCTTCACAGATGATGCGGACGATACATTCGGAAATCCGGCAGATTCGAAAGGAGACGGTTCATTAACGAAGCCAACAATTCAAGGCAGCCAGAGAATTTATTTCTCGGATATCAGTAACGATAGCATCAGCATCGTGAATCATGCGATAATCCGCTACCGTGAAGGCGGTATTACAACGTTGAGCAGTTCGCCTAAAATTACCAATACAGCGTTCGATAAGAATAATTGGGGCGTCTACCTTCAGGGTGTTTCCGATCCTATAATCGATACGTGCGTTTTCAGTAACCTCACATACGCTCCGCTCCGCACATCACTTGTATCGTATCCACGTTCAACCGCGAACAATATAATATCCGGTTCAACGTATAAAGCAATCGGTGTTCTTGATAACGAAACACTCGTTCAAGATGTAACATTGGTTAAGCGAGATTTCGCAGGCATTACAAATATTCCTTACCTTTTCGGAAATTACAATATTGGAACCGGAGCGGTTCTTACCTTTTCTCCCGGTTTAGTTATTAAGTTCTTTTCATGGACAGGTATGACCGTCAGAAAAGGGCTGATTGCAGAAGGCGGTTCAACTCCGGATAGTGCTATCGTATTTACAGATTACCGCGATGATTTTTATGGCGGTGATACCAACGCAGATACAACAGCAACTTCACCTTACAGCAGCTATAATGGCTGGTTTGGAATTACATATCAGGATGAATCACTCGACCCGCTTTGCCGTTTAAAAAATTGCATATTCAGATATGCCGGTTTATCGTACAGTACAGCTGCGGTAACAGCGAATAATGCAAGTCCGACGATTATGTACTCCTCCTTCTCGAAGAACTATGATGCGATAAAAGCAACGGGTTCTGCAAAACCGGTGATCAATTACTGCGATATATTCCAGAATTCAAATTACGGTGTCAATAACGTTAATAAAACATTCAATATCGATGCCCGCTATAATTGGTGGGGAAATAATTCGGGACCGACACACAAAGATAATCCAACAGGAACAGGTGATGCTGTTACCGATAGCGTTCGGTATTTGCCTTACAGAGAAATTGGTGCGCAACAACCTATAGCAGGTGATGTGAGTCTTAACGGATTTGTACAGGCGTATGATGCTACGGTAATTTTGCAATATGTAGTCGATCCCTTTACATATCCGCTCAACTCAATCCAGCAAAAGATTGCCGATGTAAGCGCAGCCGGAGGAATAACTTCATTCGATGCGTCGCTTATTCTCCAGTATGTTGTCGGTAACATTTTAAACTTCCCGAGCGAACTGGGAAAAAATATTCCCTCTACACTGCCGCGAGTTAGCGCTTCAACGGTTGAACTCGGGAATCCGGTTACAACCACAGTTTCCTCCGTTACCGTACCGATAAGAGTCAGTGGTTTGCATAATTTAGCATCGGTTGATATTGGATTGAAATACGATTCAAAAATCCTGATACCAAAAGAAATAAAACTCGCATCCGGTGTTTCTACTATGCTGATGCAGAATAAATCAGATAACGGTTCACTGATTATAGCGATAGCGGGCGATAAGGTTACCGATATTGACGGCGAACTTCTGTTTGTTACATTCGATATTGCCCGTGAGGTGCGCGGGTCGGTGAAATCTCAAATCACATTCACCAAACTGCTCATCAACGAAGTCGATTTCAGTTCATCCGCGGTTAACCGTGATATTACGATCAATGGTAAGCCGACTGAATTCGCGTTAGATCAGAATTATCCGAATCCGTTCAATCCAACAACCACAATCCGATATCAAATACCGGAAGATGGTTCACATATCACACTTCGGGTTTACAACTCGATCGGCGAATTAGTAACCACACTCGTTGATGAATCTAAATCTGCGGGCGAATATCAGATCGATTGGAATGGAACAAACAACCTAGGCGTTCCGGTTGCGAATGGAATGTATATCTACCGAATATCAGCCACCGGAAATAAAAACTTCACGAGCGTAAAGAAAATGCTCCTCATGAAATAATTCAAATTAAATAAGGAGCAAACAAAAATGAAAAAAATCATATTCATCATATTGCTCGGAACTCTACTGGTCCTGCCTTTAATGGCGGGACCAATAAGGGTTTCGTTCCGCGATTCAACAATCACGCGCGGCAACACTGTTTACATTCCGGTTAGAATCGACAGCAGTGTTACCGGTTTGAATGTAAAATCGTTTGAGCTTGATATAAATTACAGTGCAGGTGCAATGGTGATCGATTCGGTTATCACAATCGGATCGATGACCGAGGGGTGGGGCGCTCCCGCGTTTCATCTTTCACTCGGAAAAATAACAATTGCAGGCGCCGGAACCGCACCACTTGAGGGGACGGGAATATTACTATACCTCAAAGCATCGTTCCCGCTTACCTCGACCTGGTCATCGGGTTCTCTTCAATTTGTTAGAGCATATTTCAATGAAGGGTCTCCTGCCACAATCGTGAGAAACGGAACCATCTATATTCTCAACTTACCGATCATAACTGTTTCCCCAAATACAGCGCTGCTGACAGTTGGTGAAACTGCGCAATTCAGCGCGAGCGGTGGTAAGATTCCTTATAGCTGGTACACAACCGATCCGTTTGTTGCAACTATCAACCCGAGCGGTTTATTGACCTCACAACACGGCGGCTTTTGCCAGGTTGTTGCGGTTGATAGTAACGGAATCACAGATACAACAGGGTTGGTTGAAGTAAGGTCGTTCAAGTTGACAATTCGCGACACATCGTACCTGCAAGGACAAACAATCAACATTCCGATTTATATCAGCGATTTGAGTTTGGTTGATATTAAGTCAGGTATATTTTCTGTTACATATAACACGAACATCCTGACTGCGCTTGATGTTATCACAAGTGGATCGTTGCTATCGTTATTTCCCTCCCCCGTTATTCATTTCGACGCGGGGAAAATAACAATGGCATTCGCAAGCGATACTTCACGATTGAACGGCTCGGGGACATCAATACTCGCATTCATCCGTTTTAAAATAACAGAAGTGAACACGTACGGATCATCGCTTCAGCTATCCAACATCATGTTCAACGAAAGCATAACGGGTAATATTAGAAACGGAACATTCACTCCCCTACTCCGCGCTAATCTAACAGTTACTCCATCTACAGCAATACTTGTTGCCGGAGATTCTTTGCAGTTCAATGTTTCGGGCGGAGCTACACCTCCTGTGGTTTGGTCTGTAACCGATTCTACACTTGCAACAATCTCATCAACCGGAAAACTGAAAGCATTGAAGAGCGGAATCGTTCATGTTTTGGTTATAGATTCAGTTGGTGCAACAGGTACAAGCGGAAATATTACGCTGTACGATATGCGAATCCGTTTACTCAACGTTACCGGTGCGGCAGGAGATTCGGTTGAAGTGGCTGTGGAAATTGGTTCGTATCCTGCGGGTGTTTTTTCAACACAGCTTACACTCACTCATAACGCGAGCTACTTAACACCTTTGCAGGTTATTACGGCAGGGACATTATTCGAAGGTCGAATGGTTGCGATGGCAACACCCACAGCGGGAAGTGTGAATATCACTGCTGCCGGAGCTACACCTGTAACCGGACCGGGAGTTTTGTTGAAGATACGATACAAAATATCTTCATCAGCTCCTCTCGGCTCTTATCCTGTTAACTTTACGTCACAACTGCTGAACGAAGGAAAACCATTAGCACTTCCATCTAACGGACAGATAACAGTCGGCACAACGGCAGTCGATGATCAAGAGCCTACACAACCGATGAAATATTCTTTAGAGCAGAACTATCCGAACCCGTTCAACCCTGTTACAAATTGTCAATTTACAATTGGCAATTCTCAATTGACAATTCTAAAGATATATGATGCATTGGGAAGAGAAGTTGAAACCTTGGTGAATGAGGTGTTGAGTCCGGGTACTTATAATGTGAAATGGGATGCGAGTAATATACCAAGCGGAGTTTATTACTATAGCATTCATGCCGGTAAATATAGTGAAACGAAGAAATTAATTTTGATGAAGTAAAATAAATCTCTATACCATGTAGAGGGACTGACTAATAAGTAAATTTAGTGTTGTCATTCCCGAATGCTTCTATCGGGAATCTAGGAATCTGAATAAATCTGGGGACTGGACTCCCGCTTAAAACATGCGGGAGTGACAGTAAAGTACTTTTTGGTCAACCCCTAAACAAAACGGCTCGCGCAAAAACGTGAGCCGTTTTTTGTTTTATGAAGCTAAACCCGACGTAGCCGCGGACATTTATTGGGTGTCTAAAGGTAAATGTCCGCGCTATTTGGCATTATACGCAATCATCTCGGGTTAAAGCCGGGAGGAGATTGCGGCTACACGATGTTACTTTCTCTTTGAAGAGTTCCGCTTTCTGAATCCCGCTTATAAGCGGAATCCAAGAGCGGGAAAAGTAACTCCGCCGGAGGCGGATAAAAAAGAGAACTTTCCGCAATCATAAACGGTGGCAGATGAAAGCAGTCAACATTCAAGGCGATTCCATTCCTTGTAAGTAGCAATATTATTATGGAATCGCAAAGCGGAGTTTGATAATTGCTGATTGACAGCAGTATGATTGCGGAGGCAATTATAAAAATAAATATTGACCATTCCTTTCGTGGGGCTGACCAATAAGTAAGATTTAGGTGGTAGCCGCAATTTTCGGCAGATCACTTCGTGACTACTCCCGACCTGTACGCCGATAGTTTCGGTCGGGAGCAAAGCTCCCTCCCAACAATAAAATATTAACTAATTGCGTAAGGAAATGGAAGAGGATTGTGAAGAAATGGCGGAGGGATGTGACGCAATGCCAATTAATGCCTGTGCAATGGAAGAAACTTTTGATGAAATGAAGCGATGAGGCGAAGAAATGAAGCAAAAGGGTGAAGCATTGACACAATAAAGCTAAGCAATGACACTTTAAAGTGAAGAAATGACAAAATAAACTTAAGCACTGACATTTTAAAGTGAAGCATTGACACAATAAAGCTGAGCAATGATACTTTAAAGTGAAGCAATGACACAATAAACCTAAGCATTGATACTTTAAAGTGAAGCAATGACACAATAAACCTGAGCAATGATACTTTAAAGTGAAGCAATGACACAATAAACCTAAGCAATGACATTTTAAAGTGAAGCAATGACACAATAAAGTGAAGAAATGGATTTAGCGACTGACGCAATGGCATATTTTGACGAATAAATGGCAGATACCGATCAGGAAATGAGGAAAAGGTATTAAAATATGGATATTTGGTTAATTACCAGAAATTGAGAGATTTAAAATAACTGTATCCGAAGGTAAATATTTTGCTTGACTCTTTGTAGAATGTTTCCTAATTTAAACATCAGGAAGATACGGGTTGATATTGAGAGAGCTCACACGGTGTAGAATTTCATGTTGGGATAAGTTTGTACGTGTGGGTATGATGATAAGCTTGCGAATAAGAATTTTCAAAGATGTTGGATGTAAAAGATATAAGAAGAGTTGCACCTGTTTCAAATTTTTATGAAACAGTTCGCCGCGAGATGCGGCTGCGGAACTACTCGTATAAAACGATAAAAGCATATATCAGTAATTTACGTTCTTTTATAAAATATTTTTCTCCAAAGCATCCTCGCGATATAACAGAAGAAGATATTAAAAAATATCTACTGCACTTGATAATGAATCAGAAACTTGCTGCAAGTACGGTGAACCAAGTATTCAATGCTTTGCGGTTTTTATATGTTGAATTGTACAAGAAATCGTTTGTTATTGGTGCTATACATAGACCGATGAGAGAGAAGAAATTACCCGATGTATTGAACGAGGATGAGGTTTTAAGAATATTTAAAGCAGTGCCTAATTTAAAACATCAAACAATGTTAATGTTAGCGTACGCAAGCGGTTTAAGAGTAAGTGAATTGGTTAGAATAAAAATAGAAGATATAGATGGCAGTCGCGGACTTATACATATTCGTAACGCGAAGGGTAAGAAAGATCGGTTCACAGTGTTTCCCGAATCGCTTCGCGTACAGTTGATTGAGTATTGGAAAAAGTATAAGCTTGGAACAAGCGGTTGGCTATTCCCCGGAGAAACAACAGATAAACATTTGGCAGCGCGCAGTATTCAAGCAGTTTTAGCAAGAGCAATACATACAAGTGGCATTACTAAACAAGTTTCGATGCACACACTGCGGCACTCGTTTGCCACACATTTATTAGATCACGGAACCGATTTAAGGTATATTCAGGAATTGTTAGGGCACCAAAGCGTTAAGACAACAGAGATATACACACATGTTAGCCCAAAAGGACTTGGGCGAATACGAAGTCCGCTTGATTTCCTGAAAACAAAAGACGAACATAAAATACAACATGGAACACAAAAACTGCTTAAATAAGCGAAAATTAAAAACAGTAATGACGCAATATTGCGTCATTACAGATGATGCGCAACATTCGCTCCGCACTTCGTGCTTCGCTCAAAGCGTTGCGCATCGTTGCGCGGGCTACGCCCTCGATGGGCGAAGAGCCGTTCGCTCCGCGAACGTCGCCCATCATCGGGAAAAACTCCAATGTAACTCCAATGTTCGTCCGAGTCTTCGACTCGTCCGCCCACTTCGTTTTTCCCGCGCAACGTTATGTGCAAGCAACCCCACGGTATTAGTATGATTCATTATAATCTACTTTTCTGGTAATATTTTATGATAGCACCCACATATCCGAAAACATATACTGAGTATAGAAATACAATTAATGATAGGAGAATATCCCAATGACCGTAGATGAACTCCAACACTGGGCAAGTGTCCTCCGTTGGGTTGGTCTGAGCGTTACTGCTGTCGGTCTCTTGATTACATTCGGCAGTTACTATGTCGCCGACAAACTGCTTGTTGTTCAGCGGGCAGATAAACTCAAAGCGCAAGAGCGACTCAATGCAACGGAAGCCGAACTTAAACAAACCAAAATCAAAACCGCCGAGCTTGAACACCGTCTCGCTCCAAGAACACTCACAACTGAGCAACGTGAACGATTCATTAAATTTCTCAGTAAAACCACCAAGGGACCAGTTGCTCTCGAACACTCTGGTCAAGCCGCTGAAACCATCAAATTCACCGAAGAAATTAGATCGCTGCTTGTATCCGCAGGTTTCACAATTTCTGCCTACAATATGCCACTTGGTTATGTTTTCAAGGAAGCCCCCGATCCATGGTTTATTACTGTCATTGTCGGCTCGGGTCAACATCCCGCCTATGCCGATCAACTTCTTCTTGCTTTCAAAGATATTGGGATAAACGCTCTTGCTGGTGATGGAACAAATATCGCCAATCCGGGAGAAGTTAAGGTCTTTGTTGGGGCTAAGTAATGATGAAAATAAACTCGTGGGGTTGCCTGCACATAACAGCAATAAAAACGTGAAATGAAAAATATTCCACTCACATTTTGGTCTAAGATATTTGTTTGTAGTTCGCTTCATACATTCGTTTTTATTGCATACGTTATACGCAATTTTGGCTTCACAAATTGAGGAAGTATGCAAGAGACAATTAAGATCAGTGCAATCCAAGCTTACCTTGAGTTGGCAAGGAGTTACGTCAAAGCGACGGCTCATTCAAAAACAAGTAACGTTGCAGTTCCCGACCAAGTCAACCAAGATTCCAGAGCAACCACCACCTTCGCTTTTGCAGCACTCTCTACAGTTTTCAGTTATGCGACAATCGAAGCATTCGTCAATTACGAGATATTCAACATCTGGAGCCATTCTCGGTATGCGCACGATGCAATCGAGGAAGTCAAGAAGCTTGATCCTTCAAGACAGTACGTCGCTCTGTACGATACCTTTTATCAGAAGTATGGAATCAAGAGTCAGTTTGATGAATTAAAGAAGACTGATTTGAGGGACTTGACCGAACGGATCAAGCAGATTTGCAAGGCTCACAAGATTCCATCGATCGCTTCCGAGAAAAAAGAACTCTGGGCGAAGTTACTTGAACTTGAAAATGCCAGACATCGCATAATTCATCCAGTACCGAAGGATGTTGAGTTTAACGAGCTTGCTCAACGACTCTTTTCGGAGAAACCGTACACGGAATACCCGCAGGTGGCGGTTGATGTCATTTCGTACTTTTACGACATATTCAAGACTGCCAAACCTGAATTTCTCCAAGCGAACAAGTTATTTAAGATTTCAGGAATTGAGATACTCTACTGAAGCCAAAACTGCGCATAACACGGCAAACAACGACGCTGGAAAAATCATGATTAGAAAAAGCCTCGCTCAACATTTTTGTTCACGACAATGAGAATTATAGGTTCACAAAAATATTGCGTTGTTTGCCGAGACGTTAGCCGCAACGCCGCCACAATATTGATTGTTAGATGAAAAAACTTTTTATCACGGTAATCCTTGTTCTTTTGTATCACGAGTACGTCTGTACTCAACTATCGAATTGTCTTCGTTATGAGCCAGCGGTAGTCACACTGACAGGAGTCATCGAAAGGCAAATATTCCCGGGTCGTCCGAATTATAAGAGCATCAAAAATGGAGATGAGCCGGAAACATGTTGGATACTAAAACTTCAACGGTCGGTTTGTGTAGCTGCATCAGACACTGACCAAGTAAATGAAACTGAATACAATGTAAAACGCATGCATTTAGTTCTTCAACAGCACCAATACAAAAGCTATCATAAACTTCTTGGTCGTAAGGTTATCGTAACAGGAACTCTCTTTCACTCTATTACAGGTCATCATCATACGAGAGTCCTATTGACCACGAAGGAAATTAAGGAACAGTAATTAATGATTCACTATGCGGCGCTGCGGCTAACAAGCAAAAACATGACGCTCAAACAAGGTTTCCTGAGCGATTCTTCGACATTGAGTCTCGAATCGCTCAACACTTTTACTCTCAGAAAATTAATTCATTTGAGTTCGCAAAAGTGTTGCATGTTTTTGCAGAACGTTAGCTGAAAATTGTTTTGCAACGAAGCACACATAAATGAACATAAAATGGAGCAAACAACATGGAAGAACAAAAACAGCAAAAAGGGATTCTTTTATTCGTAGTATTAGGTGTAGTCATATTAGTTTACGGCTTCATCTATTTTAATCGAGCTATGAAAGCAGAGAATTCAGAAATGGCTTGGCTACTACTACTAGCCACCACACCTTCACTAATTTCTTGCTACGCTGGCTACCGTTGCACATTACAGTATCCAAAGCGGAAAGGAATTATCAATTGGTTAGGTTCCTTGTTCTTTGTAATCGGAGCCGGTTACTTGTATATTTTTTTGGGCCAACACATTGCTAGAGCAAATGTAAATCCAATGTTAGGACTGAAAATGGCCGTCTCGGGTCCAGATACTTTGATACTTCTCATACCAGTTGTTCTTATATTTGTTTCTTATTTTATGATCTTCAATACGAGTAAATCAAATGATCAAGTCACTACATAAGACTAATTCTAACAGCATTGTCGAAGCTGTTGCAAAACAACTTCAGCTAACACGCAAAAGTACGACGCTCAAAGTCTACATGAGCGAATCCCGACATCGAGTCGTGATTCGCTCAATGCTTCCGTTCACGATAATGGATTTGTTATGAGTTCGCTCCAGCATTGCGTACTTTTGCAGCACGTTAGCCGCAATTGCATCACCTTAAGAACAAAACTCTATGATTGATTTCTTGCTTAATTATTTTCCAGTACTGATTCCGATAATCATACTACTTATCAAATCAGGATTGAAGCACTCGATAGGTAAACATGTCGATGAAATCAGTTACGTCGATTTCCTCCTAGATCTTCCAATTGACTTACTATTTGTAAGCATTGCGTTGAATGTTAGTTACATTTTTAAGGCGGGTGCTGACCTCAAGGTTGGCTTTGGAATGATACTATTTCAGTTTCTCGTCTCTATAATTGTCATACTAGTTTGGCGTTACGCCTCGATTGCCTTCAAGGAACAGGAGAATATCACAAAGACTCTCGGATTGGGACTGACAAACTTCATATTAACAATCCCATTTTTCGTCCAATTAACTCAACTTATCGTCAAGTAATATGAATATTGAACTGCTTACTACGTCTGTCATACTTCTAGTCGTTTTGGCTGTCTTATTGCTTTTAGCCTTGTGGATTTTTCGTCAAGAGAAATATCGTAGGATGGAAGCACAAAAAAGTTCTGCTGAGTTGTCATTGATGCGTGAACACATTGAACGCAACTTGTACAATTTGAACGATCGGTTGCTTTCAAATGAAGAACGGTGGAAGGATCTAAATCATCTTTTATTATCCTACAAACCAGAAATCGAAAGCGACTATGCTAGGGTTAAAGAATCAATTACTCCCGATTTTTTCAAACAGCTTGGAATTAATCAATCGAAGATAAAAGTGCAAAAGAATCTCGTTTTTGTCCTAACACCATTTCATCAAGATAAGAAGCAAACATTTGATGCGATTGTCCACGCATGCAGAGAGGTAGGATTAATCGCCCTCCGAGGAGACGAGGAATTTGTTCAAGGCGATATCTTCAAATTTATTGTTGAGAAAATGCTTGCTGCAAGACTTATCATAGCAAACATTGATGGACGTAACCCTAATGTATTTTATGAACTAGGTCTAGCTCATGCTATTGGCAAACCTACGATCATCGTTTCAAAGGAGCTCTCTGGAGTGCCATTCGATCTTCAATCAAAACACATTATTCTATACAAGGATATTGCCGATCTCAACTATAGACTACTTTACACATTCACAAGGCTTTTGATAAACGAATGATGCAACTGCGGCTAACACGCATAAAAATGGAACAGAAACTTAACATATTAAAATCGAACGTCTCGCTTAGTGGAACATACCGTTGCTCTCGGAAATTATTTTATTGTAGTTCGCAACGGCACGTCATTTTTATGCGAGACGTTATGTGCAATTGCCCCTTCTACGATATTAATGAATGGAGTTAACACCATGCGTGGAGTTTCTACAATCTCTGGGACACTGCTCTTTATCCTATTATCTCTTTCGCAAGAATCGATGGCTCAGAGTGGTTGGTTCTTGCAGAATCCATTGCCAACAGGTCACCAACTCAACAGCGTCCAATTCATTTCATCGACTGTAGGTTGGGCTGTTGGTGATTCAGGTACAATCCTGCGAACCACAGACGGAGGACAATACTGGATCACTCAGGCTAGCGGTACAACCGGTTGGCTTGATGGCGTATCCTTTACAGATTCAAATAACGGAACTATCGTTGGTGCATCGTCTGATGATGCGCTGATCTTAAGAACAACAGATGGGGGACACAACTGGATCTATCAAAACGTCAGCTATATCCAACATCTTACTGATGTTTCCTTTACAGATTCAAACATGGGCATTGCTGTTGGTGTCAATCACAAATTCAACTCCTTGCTTATGGCAATCGCAAGAACAACAGACGGAGGACAAAACTGGATTAGCCAGTTAATTGGAGCTGATGGTGTCCTCTATGGAGTATCCCTTACCGATCTAAACAACGGTACTGCCGTCGGAATAGAATATGATAGTGGGAATCCGATTGGAACTATCCTACGAACCACAGATGGAGGACAGAACTGGGTTACTCAGACTAGCGGAACAACAAAATGGCTATCAGCAGTATCCTTTATAGATGCTAATATAGGAACCGTGGTGGGTGATTCAGGTATGATCCTACGAACAACAGACGGAGGACAGAACTGGGTTACTCAGACTAGCGGAACAACAAAATGGCTATCAGCAGTATCCTTTATTGATGCTAATTATGGTTGGACAGTTGGAACTGAAGGGACAATCCTCCACACGACTAACGGCGGTGTAACGGGGATCGTAGATGAAGAGACTAATCAAGTACCGCCAGGGTCTTTTCTTTCGCAGAACTACCCCAACCCGTTTAATCCGAGCACGACAATAAGCTACCAGCTTCCCACACAAAGCCACGTCACCCTCAAAGTATTTGATGTGCTTGGCAGAGAAGTGACAACGCTGGTGAATGGAGTTGAAGAATCTGGTTACAAAACGGTGAGCTTCAATGCATACAATCTGGCAAGTGGTGTTTACTATTATCGGCTGCAAGCTGGCAGCTATGTTGAAATCAAGAAACTCGCATTGCTCAGGTAATGGGCAACTGCACATAACACGGCAAACAACGACGCACGGAGTTTAATCATGGTAGCTCAATACTTTTGTTCACGAGAATGAGAATTATAGGTTCATCACGAAGTGATCCCCTTGGGACAAAAATATTGCGCTGTTTGCCGAGACGTTGTACGCCATGTGTAATTATTATTCACTATTTCTATCGGATAAATAAATTATGTTTCTTTATATAGTGTTACCAATTGCAGTTTCTTTGCTTGGCGGTGCTACCGTGCTTGCTATTTCATCACCACAAAAATATTTAAAAATTTTCCTTTATCTATATATTATTAATATTTCACTTGCGGCATCAATGTTGTGCTGGAATTTAGGCATCGCCGATTTCATTAATTATTATGCAGGAAACGGCGGTGGAGAAATTAATGGTCTCAAAGATTTCGCTTCATACATCCAACTACCAGTCATATATTTTCTGATACCGCTTGTTATTTTTCTTTGGTTACTTGGTCTATCTTATCTTGCCAAATCACTGGCACGAACTATAAGCAAATAAAGCAACCAGAATATTATAGATTTTAACGACCATGTGGTTAACTCCATTAACCAAACTGCAATTGGGTTATCACTATTAAATTTATTTTTATGTCTCATATAGTTTTTATTAAAATAAAAGTTGTTTTTACACACGGCGCACAACATGCAAAACCACGACAAAAATAAATGCGTGGATTTTGCTATACGTTATGTGCAATGCAGGTGCAATGACAAAAACAACGAATCCTATATAACGGAATAATCATGACTCGCCTTATACATGTCACCCTATTCATCTCTCTGCTCCTTTCCGGAGTTGCTTTTCCGAAAAACATCTTGTTTTCTTCAAGCAAAAATGTCCAGCTTTCAAAGACGGTTTCCGCAACTCTCCAAATCACTATTTATGGCAAAAATTGGAAAGACTCAATCCACGGAATTCTAACCATAA